>JADGEP010000579.1 GCA_016744275.1 Candidatus Krumholzibacteriia bacterium
GACAGCGACATCAAGAGCGCCAAAGATCTCATGGGCAAAAAAGTCGGCGCCGGATCCGGCATTGCCGACGCCGACTTTTTTGCCCATGAGATCTTTGGCGCTCTTGATGTCGCTGTCAGCGCGAACCACCAACTGAGCTGGGGCGCCGTAGAGGAAACCCATGGCGCGCAGGTTGTCGTACTTGTTCTCATCTTTGGGCAATTGACCCAGCCGACCGAGGGCGCTGTCGACCGCGTAACAGAGGCCAAAGTCGCTTTCGCCGTTGGAGACCCGTTTGACGTTCTCTACCGAACCCCCGCTGCCGACTGCCGAGACCTTGATGTTGTCCATGTTCTTGGGCACATAAACGGCCATGGCATTGGCGAAAGTATTGAAGGTGCCACCGGTGGGTCCGCCGCCGACTTTGGCCTTGAAAGGCTTGGCCATCACCTCCGCGGGAGCAGAGGCCATGCCAATGGCGGCGAGGCAGAGCAAAGTCAAAAACAGAAACTTCTTCATGGTCGGGTCCTCCTCGGACTGGCTACAGGAGAGCGGGTGAATGAAGCCGATTGCCTTTCCCAAGCGCAAAAAACCTATTCGAAGATGGATGTTCATGTCAACAGTTAAGCTGTCTGCTTGATATGCACATAATGATACTGACGATCAGCAAAGAATTGGCTCACCTAAGGGGACCTTTAAACGCCCCGTTGAGGTTCGACGCGGTCTCCAACCCGGATAGTGCCCCCATTTTTCGCCACGAGATTTGTGCCAAATATGATCCCTTTTTCGTGCTGGCGGAAGGTTGCGAGGGTTCTCAGGGGTTCAGGCCCATCGATTTCTCCTGAAATCTGATTGACAGTTGGCACCGAACATCGAGCGCACGGGCCGGCATTGCGGAACCGGACACCGCCTATGGTCAGGTGGGACCAGGAGTCTTCCGCAAAACTGTCGCACCCAGAAATGATGAGGTTGGGGCGGAACCTGTTCATGGGTACCGGGCGTTCCAGGCGGCCATTCAGATCTGCCAGTGAAGCCTCGCTGACAATCAGGCAGGGATACCCGTCGGCAAAACTGACTGATTCACCGGGCTGGCCGCCGCTGGAGGTGATGGGGCGGTGGCAGGCCGAATCCATCCAAGCCAGATGGACAGGCTCGCTGAGGTATTCCGAGAGCCACCGGTCGGCTTCAGGCGGGGCGGCAGCGGCGTTGACTTCGTCACTCCAGATGCGCACCGTGCGGCGATTGTTGGCATACGGCGGGGCCAGCTCAAGGGGCGGAAAGCCGTCAGCGGTCAGAGTCAGGCCGGTGGGCTGTTGGTCCTGTTGGATCCGAGCAAGGGAGCCATGCTGGCGTTGGCTGAGAAAGTTGCCGTTGGCATCGATGATGACCCAGCGCCGATCGCCAGTCAGGCCTTCGGGTTGCACCACCGCTTCGGTGACCGCCACTGCGGCCAGCGCTTTGACGGGGTAGACGCAGATGCCAGAAAGTTGGATACTCATATGTTCAGCCATCCTATTGGGTGCCACTATTTTGGTGTCACTTTGAGAGCTTTGGTGCCACTTTGAGTGTCACGAGCCTAACCCGAACCGCCGCGGAATGCCATGGAAACCCGTCCCGACCATGCCACCTTTGAACGCGCCATCCTGCACGTGGACATGGATGCGTTTTACGCCTCAGTGGAGGTATTGGACGACCCGAGCCTGAAGGGGAAACCGGTCATTGTTGGCGGCACTCCCGAAGGCCGCGGTGTGGTTTCGGCGGCCAGCTACGAGGCCCGTGCCTATGGTGTGCGCAGCGCCATGAGCGCGGCCAAGGCCATAAGGC
>JADGEP010000057.1 GCA_016744275.1 Candidatus Krumholzibacteriia bacterium
GCGAAGCTGTACCCGTGCCGTCCCGCAAGGTGCCCGTCTTTAAAGTGTCCAAGATGCTGAAGGACAAAGTGGCTGACGCTATGTAGATAGCCTTGTAGATTGCCTTGGGCCGTCCTATGAGAGAGAGCAGGTTTGTCCCGACTCATCCTGTTTGCCCTCCTTGCCCTGAGACGGTGCTGAACTTGATCTGCTAAGAATTTGAACCGGTCTTCTGGCTTTGGCCTGGAGATCGGTTTCCTTTTTTGGGCCATGGGCGCATATTGGGGAGCCAATCAACCCCGATCAGGCGTTCCCTACCCGGAGGACCAACATGTCCGGCTCCCCCCAGCGCGCAGATGTGCGCATCGACATGCGAAGCGACACCGTCACTAAACCCACCCCTGGCATGTTCGAAGCCATGTTGACCGCCGAAGTTGGCGACGATGTCCTGGGCGATGATCCGACGGTCATCCGGCTGCAGGAAGAGGTGGCTCAACGCCTGGGCAAGGCCGCGGCCCTCTATGTTCCCAGCGGCACGATGAGCAATCAACTGGCCCTCAAGGCGCAGACGGGTCCCGGTGACCAAGTTGTTCTGGAAGATGGCGCCCATATATACCGTTACGAAGGCGGGGCCCCGGGAGTGCTCAGTGGGGTGCAATTGACCTGCGTGCCGACAGCTGATGGCCTGCTGGACTGGTCCATGGTTGAGGCGGCCATCAATCCGCTCAATGTGCATTGCGCGCCGCCGGCCATGGTTTGCCTGGAAAATACGCACAACAGGGCGGGCGGACGCATCCTGCCTCAGGCTGAAGTTGTCCGGATGGGTGAGCAGGTTCATGCCCGGGGGTTGCGGTATCACCTTGATGGGGCCCGTTTGTGGCACACCCACATTGCGACTGGCACCAGCCTGAGAGAATTGGCGGCTCCTTTTGATTCGGTGAGCGTGTGTTTTTCCAAGGGGCTGGGCGCGCCGGTGGGATCGGTGTTGGCCGCAGACCAGCAGACGATCGATCGGGCCTACCGTTTCCGCAAGATGTTCGGCGGCGGGATGCGGCAGGCTGGCATACTGGCGGCAGCCTGTCTGTACGCCATGGATCACCAGATGGATCGCTTGCAGGAAGACCACGCCCACGCCCGGGCGTTGTTCGAAGGTCTTGACCATCGGCAGCTGGCGGTCAATCATCCGGTGGATACGAACATCGTGATCATTGATGTGGAGCCCGCCGCGGAAGATTCCTCGCTCTTGGCGCATTTGGAACGGCAGGGTATTCTGGCGGTGAGCTTTGGGTTGGGCCGGGTGCGCCTGATCCCCAACCTGGAAAATTCACGGGCCGACGTGGACCTCGTCATTGCCGCGTTGAACCAATGGCCGGGCACGGGCAACCAGTAGGAGACGACAGATGAAAATCGTCATCATCGGCGCCGGATCCGTCGGCTTCCAGTTGGCCAAGATGATCAGCCGTCGTGAACACGATGTGGTGCTGATCGATCGCGAGCAGGAACAAATCGACAAGGTCACTGAGCACCTGGATTGTCGCTTCGTGGTGGGCAATGGGGTCAGTCCCGAGGTCATGCGCGATGTTGGCATGTCCGACTGCGACCTGGTTGCTGCGGTGACTGATCGCGACGAGATCAATATCATCAGCTGCCAAACGGCCCACGCCCTGGGCGCCAAGGTCAAAGTGGCGCGGGTTCGTCAGGAAGACTACTACCAGGACCACCGCCTGCTGCTCGATGGCATCGACATGGCCATCAATCCGGACCACGAAGCGGTGCACGCCATCCGCGAAGTGCTATTCACCACCGGTGCCACTGAAATCCACGATTTTGCCAACGGTAAAGTGCGCATCATTGGCGCCCGGGTCGAACCCGACAGCCGGGTCGAGGGCAAAACCCTGATTGAGTTGAACAAGGAACTGGGCAGCCGCATGGCCCTGGTGATCACCATTGTGCGTGGCGAAGAGACCCTGATTCCCACTGGCCAAACCGTTGTCATGGCTGATGACAAGGTCTTCATGGCCGGCTCGCGCAGCACCGTGAACCGTTCGCTGATCTATTTTCAGGCCCGCAAGCGCCGCCTGGCGCGGGTGATGATCGTTGGCGCCAACGCCATGGGGCGGGAACTGGCGCGGGATCTGTTGGCCGCCGGGGTGAAGGTGAAGATCATCGACCGCAATGAAGAGAAATGCCGGCGCGCCAGTGAGCAACTGCGGCACGCTTTGGTTTTGCACGGTGAGGGGTCGGATACGGACCTGCTCGAATCCGAGGGCGTGGCCGAAATGGACGGCTTTGTCTCGGTCGCCAATGATGAAGAGACCAACATCATGGCCTGTCTTCTGGCCCGCCATCATGGTGCTGCCAAAACCGTCTGCCTGGTCGACCGGCCCGATTATGTGCCACTACTGCCCTTGTTGGGTGTGGATGCGGCCATCTCACCTCGATTGTCGACCTCCAACTGGATCAGCAGCTTTGTGCAACGCGGCGCGGTCGTCAGTTCGGAGAGTCTGGGCTTCAGCGGCTCCGAGATCATCGAAATGATTGTCAGCGAAAAATGCCCCTGGTTGGGCTCTAAGTTGATGGACCTGGAATTTCCCAAGGACGCCGTCATCGGTGCGGTGCTCAAGAGCGGCCGCGTGCTCACGCCGGTGGGCGGCACGGTGCTGGCTGCGGGTGACAAGGTGGTTGTCTTTGCTCTGCCCGATGGGGTGGATGGTGTCGTGAAATTCTTCTCGGGCGGCGCGTCGTGAACTACCGTTCTGTCCTGAAAGTGCTGGCCTTCCTTTTGCTGGTCACGGCGGCTTGTCTGTTGTTGCCCGCGCTGGTATCGGCGCTCTATGGAGATCCGGATTGGCCCCACTTTTTGGCTTCGGCCGGATTGGGGGCCCTGATCGGTGGGATTCTTCTGCTGCTGGTGAAAGACGCCCCGGATTTGCGCGTTCGCGAGAGCTTCGCCGTGGTGGCTTTTGGCTGGGTTGTCGTCGGACTGCTCGGCGCCATGCCCTATTGGTTGAGTGGCCAGATTCCTTCATTCACCGACGCGGCGTTCGAATCCATCTCCGGTTTTACCACCACGGGCGCTTCGATCCTGACGGATATCGAGAGCCGCTCCCACGGCACCCTGTTTTGGCGGGCGCTGACCCACTGGCTCGGCGGCATGGGTATCGTTCTGTTGGCCTTGGCGATCCTGCCCTTGATGGGCGTTGGCGGCATGCAGTTGTTCCGGGCCGAGGTGCCCGGTCCGGTGGCTGAACGCCTCACGCCCCGCATCCGGCAGACGGCCAAATTGTTGTGGGCTGTCTATTTTCTGCTGACGGTTCTGGAAACCGGCGCCCTCATGATTGCCGGCATGGGCTTCTTTGACGCCCTCTGCCACAGCTTCGCCACCATGGCAACCGGCGGCTTCAGCAACAACAACGCCAGCGTGGGCGGATACGGTTCGCCGGCCATCGAGTGGATCATCACGCTGTTCATGTTTTTGGCCGGGGCCAATTTTTCCCTGCACTATTTGGCTCTCACCGGACGGGTGAAAGTTTACGCCAAGGACGAAGAATTCCGTTTTTACGCTTCCATCATTCTGGCGAGCAGCGTTCTGATCGCCGCGACTCTCCTGGCCATCGGCTACTACCCGACCCGCATGGAGGCGGTGCGCCAATCGGTGTTTCAAGTGGTGTCGATCATCACGACCACGGGCTTTGGCACGGCCGACTATCTGCAGTGGCCACCCTTATCCCATGCCTTGTTGTTGATCCTGATGGCCATCGGTGGCTGCGCCGGGTCCACCGGTGGTGGCATCAAGGTGATGCGCGTCTTCATCCTTTTGCGTCACGCAAAATACGAATTGAAGAAGATGCTGCATCCGCGCGCGGTGTATACCCTGTGGTTCAATGACCGGGCCCTGTCGCCGACGCTGCTGACCAACGTGTTGGGGTTTTTCCTGCTCTTCATGCTCGTGTATGTTTCGGGCGTGGTGGTTCTGACCATGGGTGGGCGTGATCTGTTGACCAGCGTGGGGGCCACGGCGGCAACCCTGGGCAACATCGGGCCGGGCCTGGGCGAAGTGGGGCCGGCCAGCAATTATTCCGGCCTGCTGAGCTGGGAAAAGTGGCTGTTGGTCTTGTTCATGCTCATTGGTCGGTTGGAAATTTTCACCGTCCTGGTGCTTTTTTTACCTGAGGCCTGGCGGCGCAGTTGATCGCCCGGTTTTCGTAGCCTGCAAAGACAGAGGAGTCGCACATGAACGGGATTGATCCCGCGGTGGCAGCTGACCGTTGCGCCGAGTTCATCAAAGCCACCATGGAAGCTGCGGGGCGCGATTCCCTGGTCGTTGGCCTCTCCGGTGGCATCGATTCGGCGGTGGCCGCGGCCCTGGCTGTGCGTGCCCTGGGCGCGGACAAACTCACGGGCGTGATGATGCCCTACAGCTCCAGCAGCGCCGCCTCTCTGACCGATGCCGAGGCGGTGGCTGACAATCTGGGCTTCGCCGTGGAAAAAGTGGAAATCAGCACCATGGCCGACGCCTTTCTGGCCGAGATGGCTACTGACGACTTGTTGCGCCGGGGCAATGTGATGGCCCGTTGCCGGATGATTGTCCTGTATGATCGTTCGGCCCGGGACGGTTCGCTGGTTTTGGGCACCGGCAACCGCACCGAAGGTTTGTTGGGCTACACCACGGTGTACGGCGACAGTGCCTGCGCCCTGAACCCCATTGCGCAGCTCTATAAGACCGAGATCCGCTCCCTGTGTTCCTATCTGGGGCTGCCCGAATCAGTGCTGACCAAAGCCCCGAGTGCCGACTTGTGGGAAGGCCAATCCGATGAGGAAGAACTGGGCGTGACGTATGCCGAGGCGGACCGCCTCCTGGTGAAGATGATTGACGAGGGCCTGGGTACGGGTCAGTTGATGGCCCTGGGATTTGCCGAAGAATTGGTGGTGCGGGTGCAAAAACGAGTGCGTTCGATGGCCTTCAAGCGCACGCAACCGCCGGTCTGTGTCTTCCCCGGACGCCTGGACCCGGATCTGCCCGCGCCTGAAGTCGGGACAGCCGCGGGAAAAGACGGAGGCTTCCATTGACGGCGGATGAGCAGCAGCCAGAGCCGGTGATGATCCCTCTGCCCGAGGTGGATTTTCCGGCCGGGGTTTGCCACTTTGTCGCCACGCCTATCGGCAACATGGCTGACATGGGCTTGCGTGCGCTGGCCATTTTGTCTGCCGCCGATATGGTTTTTGCCGAGGATACGCGGCACACCCGGCCCTTGTTCAAGCGCTACGGGGTGATTACGCCGTTGGCCAGTTACCACGACCACAACAAGCTGCAGGTCGTGCCCCGGATCATTGAACGCCTGGCTGCGGGCGAGCGCATTGCCGTGGTCAGTGACGCGGGCATGCCCTGTGTTTCGGACCCCGGATTTGGTCTGGTCAAGGCTCTGCTGGAGAATGATCTTCCTTGGACAGTGATTCCCGGCCCGTCCAGCACCTTGGCGGCGTTGGTCCTTTCCGGATTTTCACCGGACCGATTCCTTTATTTGGGGTATGCTCCGCGCAAGAAGGGGCAGCGCGGCACGTTTCTGACCGAAGCCCTCGACGAACCGGGAACGGTGCTGATTCTTGAATCCTGCCACCGGATCCGATCGACCCTGGAAATTCTGGCCGAGTTGGCGCCCGAGCGCACCCTGGCCATTGCCCGCGAGATCACAAAGCTGCACGAAGAAACCCCGCGGGGCACGGCAGCGGAATTGTTGGAAATCATGGTCGGCCGCAAACTGAAGGGCGAGTTGGTTCTCGTGATTCAGGGCCTGGGCAAGCGCGTCCGGGATGAGCAGCCGGGACCTTCGTCCAGGCAGGAAAAACAAAACAAGCGCAGCGCGCGTATCGAACGCCGCAAAGGAGACCCGAAATGAGTTTCGCCGAGTTCAAAGTGAACGCCAGGTCGAAAGTGAAGCCCGTGGTGCTGGCCCTTGACGGCGTGGGCATGTCCCCGCTGGCGGTTTCAATAACCGGATTGGCGATCACCGCCGTTTCGGGTTTGATCGTGGCCAAGGGCCACCTGTTTTTTGGCGCTCTGGTTTTTGTCATCGGTTCAGCCTTCGACATGCTGGACGGCGACCTGGCCCGGCTGCAAGGCACGGTGTCCGAGCGCGGCGCCTTTCTGGACTCGTGCTTCGACCGCCTCGGCGAGGCCTTTCTCTTCGCGGGCCTGACTTGGTACTACGCCAATCGCCCGTTTGGTCCGGATGCCACAGCACTGGTTCTGATCACCGCCACGGTGGTCGGCAGCTTGACCACCAGCTATGTGCGGGCCCGAGCGGAGGGTGTGGGTGAAACCTGCTTCGTGGGCTTTTTGCAGAGAACCGAGCGTGTCATCCTGTTGACGGTGGCCTTGCTCTTGGGCCATTGGGCCATGGAGTTCGTGCTGTGGTTCCTGGCCGTCGCTACGTTGGGCACCACGGTGCAGCGCATTGTGCATGTGTCGGCAAAATTGCCTGGACCCAAGCCCGTGCGGGACCGGGCAACGCCTGCGGCCGAAGCAACTGCTGAACCGGTGGTTGAACAGGATGCCGAGCCCGCCGCCGAAGACCCCGCCGAAGACAGCGCAGAGGAGCCCCAGGCGTGAACCCACGCAGCAATGAGCAACAGGATCTGGCCGAACACCGGGGTCTGCTGATCACTTTTGAAGGCCCCGAAGGCAGCGGCAAGACCACCTTGATCAAAGCCATTGCCGAGCTGATGACCAGCCGCGGCGAGCAACCGCTGTTGATTCGTGAGCCCGGTGGGACGGCCATCGGCGAACGAATCCGGAACATTCTGCTCGATACGGCGTCTGAAGGCATGTGCAGTGAGACGGAATTGCTGCTCATGGTCGCCAGCCGGGCCCAGTTGGTGCGCGAAAAAATCGCACCGGCGTTGGCCGCTGGCATGATCATTTTATGCGACCGATTTGCCGATGCATCGGTGGCATACCAGGGCTACGGACGGGAGTTGGGTGAATCCACTGTCGCTCCCTTGAATAAAGTTGCCTTGGGTGATCTGGAACCGGATCTGACTTTCTTATGCTTGCTGCCGCCGGCTGAAGGTCAGGCGCGCCTGGTCAACCGGGCCACCGACAGGCTCGATCGCGAGACCGCCCTTTTTCACGAAAAAGTGTATGAAGGCTATCAGGCGATGGCGGTTTCCGGAGATTTGCGTTTTAAAGTGATAGATGCCACGGCCTCGCCGGCTGAGATGCTGGCCGCCACTCTGGGGCATCTGAAGAGATTGGAACACGGCTTGCTCAAGTACCTCTAGTCCCACCAGACCGGTATTTTCGCACCGCCCGCAACGCCAGACTAAGGACGAAACATGAATGTCTTTCAGACCTTGAAGTCCATGCAGGACAAGCCTCTCCATAGATTGCACCGCCTCGTCTTGATGCCTGTGTTGCTGGTGATGTTGTTGGGCACGGTGGCCAATGCTGCCGACGATCCGGCAAAACGCCGCAAGGAATTCTACGACAATCTGAAGATCATGAGCGAGGTGTACGAGCGGGTCATCAACAATTATGTCGATGAGAAAGACCCTAAAGAGGTCATGGAAGGCGCCATCAAGGGCATGCTCGGAGACCTCGACGAGCACTCCAACTACTTGCCGCCCCGCAATTACGAAGACCTGGTGATGAGCACCGAAGGCGAATTTGGCGGCCTGGGCATCACAATCAACATCCGGGATCATTTCCCGACCGTGGTTTCGCCCATCGAGGGCACGCCGGCTTACTACATGGGCATCCAGGGTGGCGACCAGATTATCGAAATCGAAGGCGAGTCGAGCAAAGACTTCACCAGCAACGAAGCCGTGAAGCTGTTGCGCGGCAAGCCCGGCACCGATGTGAACATCACGATCCAGCGGCCCGGCGTGGAGAACCCACTGCCGTACACCGTGACCCGTGACATCATCAAGATCGAGAGCGTACCCTACGGTTTCATGATCGACGACATCGGATATATCCGGATCCAGAATTTTGCACGCTCGACCCAGGACGAAGTGCGGGCCAAGCTCGACGAGCTGACGGCCGCCGGCATGAAGGGCTTGATCCTCGACCTGCGTTTCAATCCGGGCGGATTGTTGGACGCAGCCCAGGGCGTGAGCGAATTGTTCCTCGAAAAAGACAATCTGGTCGTATTCACCAAGGGCCGGTTGCGCAGCCAGAACCACAGCTTCTACAGCGAAGCACGGGGCAAGGTCTACAACGAGGTGCCGACCATCGTGATGATCAACGGTTCGTCGGCCTCGGCCAGTGAAATCGTATCGGCCGCCATTCAGGACCACGACGCGGGCCTGGTGGTGGGCAAGACCAGCTTCGGCAAAGGCTCGGTGCAGACGGTGTTCCGCCTCGATGAGGACGAAGCCCTCAAGCTGACCACGGCGCGTTATTATACGCCCAGTGGCCGCAGCATCCACAAGACGCGGCCGCGCCACGGCGAAGAAGGCCCCATGCCGGAACCCGAGGCTGAGGTGTCGGAGCTGGATCCCGATCCGGCCGAAAAAGAAATGGATCGCTTCGATAAGGAAAAATTCTACACCGACAGCGGACGAGTGGTCTATGGCGGCGGCGGCATCAATCCGGATATCGAAATTGATCAGGATTTCCTGACCGACTTTGAAGTGGCTGTCGAGCGCGATGGCGCCCTGTTCAGTTTCGCGGTGGACTACGCAACCGACCACAAGGACATTCCCGAGGATTTTGAACTCAGTGACGGCGACTACCGCCGCTTCAAGGAGTTCCTGTCTGGGCGCGAGAAAATTGGCGAATACCTCGAGGTCTTCGAGCTGACCTACAGCGACTCCCTGGTTGATGCCAATTCGGATTTCATCAAGCGCGGAGTGCGGCGCGAATTGGCTCGCCGGGCGCACGGTCCGACGGCGGCCTATAAGGTGGCCATCGAGGCCGATACGCAGCTGCACGAAGCGTTGGATCTGTTCCGCAAGGCCAAGACCCTGCCTGAGCTGTTGGCCCGGGCGGAAGCCTGGAATGAAGAACAGATGAGCAAGGTCGCGGCCGAGGAAGCTCTCGAAGCATCGGATGCCGTGCAGAACTGACCGCAGCGAGCAGGAATACAAACAAACGATGCGTTTTGATTGAGACTGTCCCTCGCAACTCTCGGGAAGCGGGGGACAGAATTTGCCCGGCACGGTCTTGCATACTACGTTTCAAGTCTGAATTCATTGGCAATCGCGCCAACTCTATGGGAGACCATGAAAGCATCCCGAGAAATATCACTGCTACTATTGCTGGTGATGGGCCTGTCCCTGCTGCCGATGCCGCTCAATGCGATCAATGACGGGGCACCCACGCAGGAAACCTTGCCAATGGCATCGAGCACCTGTGATCTCCTGGCCTGCGCTGACGAGTCTAACCCCCAGGATGAAGGCTGTTGTGATGCAGGATGTCACCAATGCAGCCTGCCGTGTTGCGCCGGGACTGTCATGCTGGCAACCATTGCCCAGCCCATGGGCCTGCTGCCGACCGCCAATGGACAAGTGGCTGTGACAGTTATCGGACTGGCTTGCACGGACTCCGACCCCATCGAGCACCCCCCTCGCGTCTGACCCCCCTCTTTTTCGACACTTCCCCATTGAACTGGTCGACGGTGAAAACCGCGCGGCCTGTAATGCATCAGATATCCGAAAGGATTGTGCGTGATGAAGGCACTGCAGTTCCTGCTGCCGATGACCCTGGTTTGGGTTGTTGGCGCAGTGGCGGCCGATACGTCAACGGTATTCCCGCTGACTGACGAGGCCGAACTCCCCCCGGAGGTTCGAGGCATCCTGGCGAGCCCAAGCATCGGCTTGGAAGGCCTGTTCCGACTGGCTGAAATGACCAGCCCCCAATTGGCATTGGTCCAGGACGAAGTCGCAGCGCGCGCAGGCCACCTGCGGCAGTTGGGCCTGTACCCTAATCCGGAGCTCTCGCTGGCGATCGACGAGAGATCGGTGAATGACCCCTCTTTTCACAAGCAGAAAGTGGAACTCTCCCAGGCATTGCCCCTGGGCGGACGACGTGGAGCGGCGATGGGGGCGGCGCGAGCAGAGATGAATCAGGCCCATGAACGGGCTCTCGGCGCTCGCCGGTTCACCCTGAATCGGGTTCACAAATGGTGGGCTGATCAGATTCACTACCGTCAGATGGAAGCCAGCTTTGACACGCTGATGATCGAGGCCGAGGGCACTCTGCGTGTGGCCCAGATGAGGTTCGAAGCCAAAGCGGCACCCGAATCGCACGTGACCCGGGCTCAACTCGAGGTGTTTGACCTGAAGGTGGCGCGGCAGGCCTTCGTCACCGAAAGAGAAATGAGCGCCGCTACCGCGCGGATTCTTTTTGGCGGTGTCAGCGTGCCAATCGATCGCCTTGATACCCGCTCTGAGGAAAGCGCCTTGCCGGGGAATCAGTTCCTTGCCGCTTCCGGTGAAGATCAGGAGGCGCATCCGGCCCTGTTGGCAGCCCGATTGGGCGTCGAGGCGGCTGAGGCTCGATTGGAAACGGCACAGAAAGAACGGATCCCGGATCTGAAAGTTTTTGTGGCTTACAGCCGCGCCCGCCCAGATGAAGGGAACTTTGTCGAAGGCGGCGTCAGTTTTGACCTTCCGCTTTTTGATCGCAATCAAGGGCGTGTTGCTGAAACCACTTCACGCCTGGCGATGGCCCATTACGAAGAAGAAATCGCAGCCCTCGAATATGGGGCGGCATTAAAAGCGGCCCGCTTGGCTCACCAGTCGTTCGAAGTGCAATTGAAGCAATTGGAAGAAGACATCGCCCCGTCTGCTGTACGGGGACTGAGCCAGGCCCAGGCAGGCTACCGATCGGGCCGCCTCATGTTTCTGGAATTGATCGAGGCCCAACGCACGCTGGCCGATGTCCGCTTGCGTTCCCTGGAAGTGCACCGGTCCCTGATGTGGGCCGAAGCTGACCTCATGAGCCTGCTGGGTTCCGGCCCGTATGCTGATCAAGGAGATCAACGATGAATAGCTTTGGAAAATCTCTCTTTTTGATCGCCTTGGCGGTCGCGGCTCTGGCCGGATGTGGTCCCGATTCGAGTGGTGAATCGGAAGTGACGGTTGCCGGTGACGATACAGCCGAACACTCCGGCGATTGGTGCGTCGAGCACGACATTGCTGAATCGGCCTGCCCCTTCTGCAACCCGGACCTGATCGAGGAGATGGGCTGGTGTGCGGGACACGATGTGGCCGAGGCCCTGTGCTGGATTTGCCAGCCCGATATGGTCGCAGCCTACAAATCCGTCGGCGATTGGTGTGGCGGTCATGGCTTGCCGGAATCGCGTTGCCTGGAATGCAATCCTTCTCTGGCGGGGACACCGGCGGACAGGGAAGCTGGAGTACCGGCGGTGCATGATGACCCGGCACAGCCCCGGTACCGCCGCGCACCTTCAGTCATTTGCACGACAGAAAAATTGGCGGTGAATTTCGAACGTGAGGCCGTCGCCGCAGAAGCGGGTCTGGAGTTCGCGGCCGCTGCCGTTCAAGTCCTTTCACAGAACCTGGAATGCAACGCGGTTTTGGCTTACGACGGCAATCGCTACGCACGACTGGCGCCCCAGGTGGGTGGGCTGGTGCAGTCTGTTGCCCAGGATCTGGGCGACCGTGTTGCTGCGGGTGATGTGCTCGCGGTGATCGTTTCACCAGACTTCGGCGCAGCCAAAGCGGCCTACCTTCAAGCCGCGGCAGCGGAGGCGCTGTGGATACGCAATTTTGAACGGGAATCGGACCTGCTGGCCCGCGGCGTGGCTACGGAACGCGACCTGCTTGAGGCCGAAACAAGCCTGGCCGAAAGCCGAGTGGCGCGGTCACGGGCCGAACAGGAGCTGCTGGGGCTGGGTCTGTCACAGCGTCAAGTGGATGAAGTGGCAAGCACCGGCGATACGAGCAACAGGTACATGGTGACCGCGCCGTTTGCCGGCGTGGTGGTTGAGCGCCAGGCAACTGTGGGCGAACTCAGCAACCCTGAGACCCCGTTGTTTGCGGTGGCCGATGTGTCTCAGATGTGGGCCGAATTGGACATCTATGAGATGGATATCCCTCACGTCCGGCCGGGGCAGATCGTGGTCTTGCATGTGGCCGGAATGCCCGGTGAAAAGGTCGCGGGCAGGATCACCTGGGTGGGCTCGCAACTCGACGCGCGCACCCGAACATTGCCAGCGCGGGCCGTGCTGGAGAATCCGGAGGGACAGCTGCGGGCCAACATGTTTGCCCGAGCGGTCGTGACGGTGAGCAATGCTCATTCCGCAGTCGTTGTGCCGCGATCCGCCGTGCAATGGGAAGGGTGCTGCAATGTGGTTTTTGTGCAGGACTCGGTGACGGCATACCACCCCGTCAAAGTGCAACTGGGGCCGGCATCCGGATCCCTGGTCGAGGTGCGACGTGGATTGTCGGGTGGCGAGATTGTCGTGACCCAGGGCAGTTTTTTACTCAAAACCGAAATCCTCAAGGGGAGCATCGGCGCCGGTTGCTGTGAAGCGCAACCGGGATCCTAGGAGGCCACGCTGTGCTTGATAAAATCATCACCTGGTCCCTGAACCACCGGCTTATGGTGATCGCCCTGACGCTGGTCGTAGCCGGCCTGGGTATTCATTCGGTTCGCAATCTTCCGGTCGATGCCTTCCCCGATACGACACCGGTGCAGGTGCAGATCAATACGACCGCGCTGTCGTTGTCGCCGCTGGAGATCGAACAGCAAATCACCTTCCCGGTGGAGCGGTCCATTGCCGGATTGCCCGATCTGGACGGCGTGCGCTCGATTTCGAAATTTGGCCTGAGCCAGGTGACGGCCACTTTCGACGACGGGACAGACATCTATTTCGCCCGCCAATTGATCATGGAACGTTTGCAGACGGTCTCGTTGCCGGCAGGGATCGGCCGCCCGGAAATGGGCCCGGTGGCCACCGGCCTGGGCGAGGTGTACCACTACATCATGACCAGCGATCAACATTCGTTGCAAGAACTGACCACTCTGCATGACTGGGTCGTCAAACCACGCCTGCAAGCAGTGGCGGGTGTGGCCGAGGTCAACACCTGGGGCGGCGCCAGCAAACAATATCAGGTGCTGGCCGACCCCAATCGGCTCATCAAATATGGGCTGACACTTGATGATGTCTTTGTGGCCCTGGGGCAGAACAACCTGAATGTCGGCGGCGGGTACGTCGTGCAGGCTGGTGAATTGCACCTGGTGCAGGGCATCAGTCTGACCAGCAATGTCGAGGAAATCGCCGCGACCGTGATCGCATCCCACGACGGGGTGCCGGTCCGGGTTGGAGATATTGGCGAAGTGGTGGAGGGGCACGAAATCCGCCGGGGCGCGGCCACCGCTGGCGGCAAAGGCGAAGTCGTGCTGGGCTTGGGCTTCATGCTGATGGGCGAAAACAGCCATGACGTCACCGGCCGCATGCGCGAACGCATGGCCGAAATCAAGGCTTCCTTGCCCGAGGGCGTAGAAATTGAAGCGGTCTACGAACGCACTGATCTGGTGGACCAGGTCCTGGAAACGGTGCGGGAAAATCTGCTGGAAGGCGCGGTCCTGGTGGTCGCGGTTCTATTTGTTTTTCTGGGCAGCCTGCGGGCCGGATTGATCGTGGCCTTGGCCATCCCCTTGTCTATGCTTTTTGCCGCCCAGGGCATGGTGCGCTTCGGCATCGCGGGCTCGCTGATG
>JADGEP010000580.1 GCA_016744275.1 Candidatus Krumholzibacteriia bacterium
CTGTAATAGCGGGCCGAAAGGAACATCAGGAATTGCCCGACGGCCATCGTGGCGCCGCCCACGACGATGGAGCGGCGATTGCCCCACCAACGGTCGGCGATGTATCCGCCCGCCAGGGGCGTCAGGTAGGCCAGCATGGTGAAGTCGCCATAGGTATTGCTGGCCTTGGCCACGTCAAAGACCAGGGCGCGGGTCATATAGAGCACGAGAATGGCGCGCATGCCGTAGTAGCTGAAGCGCTCCCACATCTCGGTGTAGAACAGGACATAGAGGCCCTTGGGGTGTCCCTGGGTCATAAATTCTCCCGGAATGGCTGAGGGGATCGGATGGATCTCGAGTGGCATCAAGGTACACCAAACGGGGGTTTGGGGTCAAGGCGCGGGCGCAGGCCGCAAAAAACGCTGTGCCATGTGACTTTTTGTTTTCCGGCGTGTCTAGAGCCCATACAGGAGCGGTGCCGATTTATCCGGCACTGTTGACCAACAACCCAAAGTCAATCCCGATCGGGAATTGAAGGAGAATCGACGATGAAAAGCCCGTTGAAGAGTTTCGCCCTGGTTTGTAGCAGCCTTGCTCTTTTTCTCGTCTGCCTTGGTGGCGTCACCGTCATGAGCGGCTGCGACCAGGCTGAAAAAGCCCTCGAAAATACAGATCTCGGCAGCACCACCGAAACGACCAAGCTGGTAGGTAACGCCGTCAAGTCCATCGGTGGTATCAAGGATTTGGAATCGGCCAAAGCGGCCCTGCCCGCCTTGAAGGATATCGACCTGGACCTCGGTAAACTTGTCAGCAAAGTCAAGGACATCAGCCCCGAGCAAAAAGAGAAGCTGACCAGCATCGTTTCCAAGGCCATGCCCCAGCTCGAAGGCGCCATCAGCAAGGTCACCTCGCTGCCTGGTGTTGGCGAAGTGGTCGGCCCCACGCTGGAGTCTTTGCAGAACAAATTCAAGAGCCTGATGTAGTCCAGTCCTTTCCCACGACCACGAATTCGAAAGAGAGAATACAATGTCCTACAAGATTGAAGACATCGAAGGCATCGGCCCCGCTTCCGCTGATAAACTCGCCAAGGCTGCCGTCACCACCACTGGCCATCTGCTGAGCAAGTGCAGCACCCCGGCTGGGCGCAAAGCTGTCGCCGAAACTTCCGGCGTGGGCGAATCGACCATTCTCAAGTGGACCAACATGGCCGACCTGATGCGGATCTCCGGCGTCGGTCCCCAGTTTGCCGAATTGCTCAAGGGCACCGGCGTGGACACGGTCAAGGAGCTGCGCAACCGCAACGCCGCCAACCTGGCCGAGGCCATGGAAAAGGTCAATGAGGAGAAAAACCTGACGCGCGTGGCGCCCCCGGCCAAGACCGTGACCAAGTGGATCAACGTGGCCCAAACCATGGACCCGTGCATCACCTACTAGCTTCGCACGGACGTTGTCGCCCCCGACAAAAGACGCGCCCCGTTCCTCTGGAACGGGGCGTGTTTTCTTTTGCAACGGTTGATTAGGAATTCTACTTCCGGCACTTCTACTTCCGGCACCTCTACTTCCGGCACCTCTACTTCCGGCACCAGGTGTCGTTGGCAAACCACGGGGCCGATTCATCGCCAAACTCCAACACCCGACGCAAGGTATCGGTGGCCGCAGCCACCGTCAGCAACCGATTGCGATACCGGTCATCCGGAAAGCGATACCGCCCCGCATAAACCCTCTGTGGCGTCGCCACCGCCACCCAAGTGGTGCCCACGGGTTTGTCATCGGTGCCGCCACCAGGCCCGGATATGCCACTGACGGCCAAGGCATAAT
>JADGEP010000581.1 GCA_016744275.1 Candidatus Krumholzibacteriia bacterium
GTCCAAGGAGATGACATGTCCGATACCGACGTTGATCTGGTCGCCGAGGCGGTGAACGCCCACCCCGGGGACTTGCGCGCATTTGATGAATTGGTGCGCCGGCATCAGTCGCGGGTGCAGACCAATTGCCGCTATTTGAGTGGCAATGAAGAAGATGCGTTGGATCTGGCCCAGGAAGTTCTGGTCAAAGCGTACTTCAATTTGAAGAGCTTTGAGTCGCGGGCGGGGTTTGGCACCTGGTTGAACCGAATCAAGGTGAACCACTGTCTGAATCATCTGCGTCGCAATCGGGACAAGGTCTTTGTCGACGTGGAGGATCCTGGAATCGAAAACCACGGCTCCCTCCGGTCACGTGATAAGACCGATACCGGGGTTGAGGCGGGCGATACCAGACAGGAGATCGGCATGGTGCTCGACAGCCTGCCTGAAACCCTACGGGTGCCTTTGATTCTGCGGGACATGGACGGCCTGTCCTATCAGGAGATTGCCACCGAATTGCAGTTGAGCCTGTCAGCCGTAAAAATGCGCATCAAGAGGGCCCGGGAAGAATTCCGGGCCGGATACAATCGGGAGCAAAGCGGTGAGTGACACCGGCCAGGAGCGCGACGATGAGAATGGGGTGCTGCCCGAAGTGCAAAAGCTGCGCGTCGAGCCGCATCCTGATCTTGAGGGGCGTGTGCGCCGGGACATCAACCGCCGCACTCTGACTGGCGACAGTCTCGATTTTGGCCTGAACGTGATGTTGCAAACCTTCTGGGAACACCTGCGCAGCGTGATCGATGTCTGGCCGGGGCGGCCTCCGCGCGACTCTGAATCGGACGATTAACTTTTACCGGGAAGTGAACCACCCATGGAAACCGAATTTTCACCACAGGCAGCCCTCACTTCGGTGCTCGAGTCGTTGACTTCGTCCTTTGCTAATTTTCTGCCCAAGGCCCTCACCGGACTGGGCGTATTTTTGGTGGGATGGATCCTGGCCAAGATCGTTTCCAAAGCCATCCGCACCGCCTTCGACAAGTTCAAGATCAACGACCTGTTGGACCGTCTGGGCTTGACTGCCACCCTCAAGAAATTGGGTTTGCAGGACACCCCGGGCAACCTGTTGGCCAAACTGGTCTATTTCCTGATCCTGGCCCTATTCATTCAGAGCGCCGCTTTGTCCGTTGGGTTGCTGGCGGTTTCGGGCGCGATCACGGCATTCTTCGCCTACTTACCCAGCCTGATGGCCGCCACTCTGGTCTTGCTGGTCGGATTGTTGGTGGCGCAGTTTGCCAGCGGCGCGGTGACGCGTTCGGCACGTGACGCCGGCATCGAATTTGCTGCCATTTTGGGCCGCATCGTCTCGGGCCTGATCATCTTCGTGGTGGGCCTGATGGCTGTTACCCAATTGCAGATTGACACCGAGGTGATCCGCGCCGTGGTGCTGGTGATCCTGACCGGTTGCGCCCTGGCCCTGGCCCTGACCTTCGGCCTGGGCTCGCGGGACATTTCGCGCAACCTGGTGGCCGGTTATTACGCCCGCAAAATTTTCGAACCGGGAGAGCCCATCGAGATCCAGGGGCGGCAGGGAATCCTGGCCGGCATCTCGCCGGTGCACGCCCTGATCGAAGAGGATGGCCGCCTGACGACCATCCCCAACAGCGTTTTCATCGAAGAGGCTGTGCGTCAGTAATCGTGGCTGAGTCCACGCGCTGGACTTCGACCACCAGGCGTGTCGCCAGATCCTGGCCCCGGCCCGCGTCGTGATCGAGCACGGCGCCGGCCACCGTCAGGTCCAGTGACGGC
>JADGEP010000582.1 GCA_016744275.1 Candidatus Krumholzibacteriia bacterium
ACTCAAACGACCTTGCGTCAGGCTTTGGTGGTCGCAACGATCGTGACGGCCGTTCTCGGCGGGACCATCAACGCCTATCGCGCCGTGCGCTTTGTGGACTATCAGATTGGCCAGACGCCGGACCTTGCCTTGGATGTCCAGGAAATCATGAACCGGTATCCGGGACTGACCATCTCCATGGCCTGTGGTGGAGAGAACAAATCGTTCCGCACGACCTGGTTGCGCCCGTTGTTGGTTTTTGCGGACAATCCCTTGCTGATCGACCCCATCTCGGTGATGGATTCCAGCCTGTCCGGTAAAGAGCTTTCTCCCGAGACCTATCGCGCATTGACCGAAGGACGAGTTGCCGTGTGGTTGGTGCCGCGGCGTGAAATCCCTTTTGCCAAAGAGAATTGGTACGCGCCCCACAATCCGCTTTTCCCTCCGCAGTTTCAGGAGCACTTCCAGGTTTGTTACTCGCCCCGCGGCCATTCCCGGTATTTTGACCTGTGGTTTTGGAACGGCCTGCCCAAAGTGGAAATGGAGATACCGCAGTATACGGCGGGCATCTTCGGTGGCGCTTCTTTGTTGGCCCCACTGGCCCCCACTCCCTGAGGTTTGCCAATTGTGCAGTTGATGTGGTATTCTCATTCATAATACGAAACCGTCTCGCCTGATCTCGCTCGTCAGGAGCGGCCATGAAGCTGCGAGCATTTGTTTTTGATGCCGAACCCACGGTGCGTCTATATCTGGCCGAGAGCCTCAGACGTCGAGGGTATGAAGTTTTTGCCTTCCCCCATGGTTACAACTGCAGTGTTTGTGAAGGAACGGCTTGCGCCGATGTGATCATCGCCGATGCCATCTTGAGCGAAGGCTCGGGCATTGATTTTCTGCAGCGTCAGAAAATCGTCGGTTGCCGCAACCAACACCTCGCCGTGATGGCTGGCAGTTGGAGCCCCGAAGAGCGGCGAAAGGCTCATGAACTGGGCTGCCAGACTTTCACCAAACCATTTGCCCACACAGAGCTGGATGAATGGCTGACTGAGATGGAAAAGACGTTGGGGTCGGAGCGCTCGTTGGGAAACAGCTATCTTGAGAAGACGCCGTTTTTGGCGGACGAGCCTATGGCATCAGATGATGAAGATGAGAATTAGGTGGTGCCCCCGACAGGAATCGAACCTGTGGCCCCCAGATTAGGAATCTGGTGCTCTATCCGACTGAGCTACGGGGGCACCTGTTACCCACTTGGGCAGGGCCTCAAAATAGAGAGGCCTCTAGTAGTGCACAAGGGAAAAAACCGGCGCTGTGGCGGCCAGTTTGTCCTTCCCGTTGAGAAAATCCAACTCGACCAAAAACAGAAATCCGGCCACTTCAGCACCAGCGGCGGCCACCAACTGGGCCGTTGCTTCAGCGGTGCCACCGGTGGCCAACAGGTCATCAACGACGATCACCTTCTGCCCCGGCTTGAAGCTGTCGACATGGGCCTCCAGGGTGGCCTCGCCATATTCCAGACTATAAGTCACGGCGCGAGTCTTGGCGGGCAGTTTGCCGGCCTTGCGGACCAGAACCATGCGGCGGTCCATCTCCACGGCCAACGGGCCGCCAAAAATGAAGCCCCGTGATTCGATGGCCGCGAAGGTGTCAAACTCTACTCCCTGCAACAGTTCGCGCAGGCCCTTGAGAGATTCCTTGTAGGCCGCCGGGTTTTCCATCACCGGCGTGATATCCTGAAAGAGGATGCCCGGCTTGGGGAAATCGGGTACGGCCCGGATGTGATCGCGGATGTCCATCGGTACTCTCCTATTT
>JADGEP010000583.1 GCA_016744275.1 Candidatus Krumholzibacteriia bacterium
ATCTTCACTGGCGCCCTTGTGGCGGTTTTGGTGCGCTCGCCGGTTGCCTGGAGTCGCGTGTGCCGTTTTCGTGGCGCTGTCTGGGGCCTCGGTGGACTGGCGGCTGCGGGCCTGGCGGTTTTGATGAGCAAACAGGCAGGTGTTGGCGATCCATACCTGCATTTTGTTCTGGCGGTTTTATATGGCGTCGTGGTCGTCTTGGCCCTGATGTTCGCGGGCCGTCCACCGGCTGCTTTTTTTCGCAACCGGGTATTGGTCTGGTTGGGGTTGCGGTCCTATGGGATATACCTGTTTCACCAACCGGTCAGCAGCCTGGTGCACAACGCATTGAATGGCAATCCGGTGCCTTCGTATGGTAATGAACAGGAGTATGTGGCCACACTCCTGGCCTTGGCGACTCTGTTGATCGTCAGTGAATTGTCATTCCGCTATTTCGAAGCCGGATTTCTGCGATACGGCAGCCGCTTTCGCGCCGGCGAACGCTGAGTCCAGGTCTGGGATCGGGTCGCTCCTTGGGTTGCACAAAGCGGGCACTTCTGTTATTAAGAGGACTCATCAAGGATTCCGGCCCGACTAAAATCGGGCCGTTTGGATTTTCCACGTGCCCGTTGCGTGGTGATCAGCAGCCACCGATCAGGAGGATGAAAATGAGCGCCCACGATCCCGTCCGGTCCACCGACCGCCTGAATCGGATCTGGAGCAGAGGAAAGGATTTCCTCGGCACCGAATTGCCCATCATGTGCGGGGCCATGACCTGGATCAGCGATCCGGATCTGGTCAGCCGCATGAGCAATCTGGGGGCCTTTGGCGTCCTGGCCGCCGGCAACATGCCGCCCGAACTGTTCCACGAGTATGTCAACCAGACCCGTGAGCTGACCGACCAGCCTTTTGCAGGCAATGTGATCACGATCGCGCCCAACTATCTCGAGCACCTGGATATTCTCTGCCAGGAAAAAGTGAGCCACATCGTATTTGCGGGCTCATTGCCTCGGGGTTCGGAAGTGGAAAAAGCCAAAGCCAGCGGGGCCAAGGTGCTTTGCTTCGCCTCGACCAGTTCCATCGCCAAGCGCATGATCAGCTACGGCGCCGATGCTCTGATTCTCGAGGGCAGCGAAGCCGGTGGGCATATTGGCCACGTCTCGACCATGGTGCTGCTGCAGGAAATCCTCTTCAATTTTGAAGAGATTCCTACCTTCGTGGCCGGGGGCATTGCCAGCGGACGCATGATTGCCCACCTGGGCCTGATGGGTGCGGCGGGGGCCCAAATGGGCACCCGTTTTGTCATGGCCGAAGAATGCAACGCCCACGACAAATTTAAGAATGTCTTTGCCCGAGCGCGTGCCCGCGAGGCCATTTCCACGCCTCAGTACAGCGTCAAGCTGCCCGTGGTTTCGGTGCGCGCCCTGAACAATCACGCGATGACTCACTTTGGTGATATCCAGCTGGATCTGTTGGACAAACTGGCGAGCGGAAAACTCACCCGCCAAGAAGCCCAGTTCAAGGTGGAAGAGTATTGGGTCGGTTCGCTGCGAAACGCAGCGGTGGACGGCGACGTGGAGCATGGTTCCTTGATGGCGGGCCAATCCGTGGGCATGCTCAAGAAGGTTCAACCTTTGCGAGAGATCTTGCAGGACCTGGTGGATGAGGCGGATGCCGGTCTGGCAAAAGCGGAAAAAATGATGGGCTGACAGGCCGCAGCTTCGCCGAGGCGCCAAGTGGTGCCTCTGGTTGCCAGTACCAGGCAAGGATTGCCGGGGCCGTTCAGCTGAGCGGCTCCGTTT
>JADGEP010000584.1 GCA_016744275.1 Candidatus Krumholzibacteriia bacterium
TTGGAAGGCAGCGGCGTCCTGCTCGATGAGCACACCGAAAGCCTGCAGATCCTGGAGGACCGCCTGGCCCGGGACCGTGAGTCTTTGGACGATGCGACCAGCCGCAACCTGCAGGTGATCGAAAACGACGCCAGCCAGCGCAGTCAGTTGCGGGAGTTGCAAGTCAAGCAGGAGAATCGCAACGAGCGCATGGGCATCCTGGCCGAAGACCGCCAGCGCATCCTGTCCGAAGGGCAGGAGGCGGAAAGCCAGCTGACGACCTTGGGCGCCCAGCGCCAGGAGGCCACCGGCGACCGCATCGAATTGCTGGAGGATTTGGCATCCCGCGAGCGCCAGGAAACCGATCTGGAAGTGGCTGGCAATGACCTGCAGGCCCAGGTTTCGGATCTGCATGGCAAACGCGAGGCCGCCCGTTCGACTTGCGACCTTTTGGGCAAGCTACATCAGGAATATGAAGGTTATGGCCAGGGGCCCAAGGAGGTCCTGAAACGTCACGGTGCTGAAGATCGCGTCACTGGTGGCCTGGCTGATTTGCTATCGGTCGATACGGCCGATGCGCCAGCCCTGGAAATTCTGCTGGACGAGATGCTCGACGCTGTGGTGGTCAAGGATTGGCACACGGCGGTGGATCTGGTGCGGGAGTTGCGCGAGGAAGAAATTGGCCAGGCCAGCTTCCTGTGCGGCGCGGGTTTTAGTAGTGCTTCCGGCGATGCCGCTGCTGTCAGTGGAGGCCGCCCCGCCCGTGAAGTCATCACCGGCCCGGGCGCTGAGTTGCCGGCCCTGAAAAACCTGCTCTCCCGTACGGTGATTTTTGATTCCGACGAATTGGCAGCCTCGGCGGCCAGTGGCTACAACGGTCCTGGCGTGGTGATTTGTGTGAGCCGTACGGGTCTGCTGATCAGCAGCGAAGGCAGCGTGCGCGGGGGCAAGGGCGAGTCTCAGGCCAGCAATCTGCTGGGGCGCAAAGAGAAATTGGACGAGATCGAAGCGGAGATCCTGGCTTTTGAAGGCCGCATTGCCGGGGTGCAGGACAAAGTGGCTGATAACAAGGCCAAGCGCGAAGAGCTGCGTGAGGGTTTGATCGCCGGCCGGTCTCGACTCAATGAGATGGACGAACGTCTGAGCGGTCTCACCGTGGAAATTGGCAATCTCGAGCACCGGCGCGATACGGCCGGCACCCGGGCCGCCGAAATGGAGACCGAACGGCAGCGATTGTCGGGCGAGGTGACGGGGCTTGTCAGCCAAGAGCGTGACCTGACCGACCTGTTGGCCGAAAGCGGCAAAGCCCGTGAAAACAGCACCGTGCGGCGCGAAGATCTGCGGCATCAGGTTGAAGAAGCTGAAATGGCCCGCGACGACGCCCGCGGTCAGGCTGAAGAATTTCGCCTGACTCACCAGCGGCGCGAATCCCAAAAACGGGAAACCGAAACGGCCCTGGTCCATTTGCGGGAAAACGTTTCGGAGCAATTCAGTCGCCGGGAGCGCCTGGCCGAAGAAACCGAAGTGGCCAAGGGCAACAAGGGTTCCCTGATCGAGGAATTGGAACTCAAACGCGAGGTCATGTCCAAGGGCATCGACGACCGTGAACTCCGCCGTCAGGTGGTGCGCGCGGCGGCAGAAGGCATCGCCGCTCTGCACGAAGAAACCAGCGCCTGGCACGAACGGGTGCAGGCCATCGAAAAGGCGCGCGGCGGTTTCCGTGAGCAGGCTCTGGAAATGGAATCCCTGCTGGCGACCCTGGACATCAAACGCCACCATCTGGAAGAGCGCA
>JADGEP010000585.1 GCA_016744275.1 Candidatus Krumholzibacteriia bacterium
AGTGAGACGATGCGTGTGGTGGCAAAGACGGCGCCAAAAGCCACCAGAGTCGTCATGAGGGCAAACGGTTCCAGGACCCAGAAGGCGCCACCGGTGGTTGCCACCCCTTTGCCTCCATGAAAGCCCACAAAAGGACTGAAGGTGTGGCCCAGGCTGGCGGCCACGCCGGCAAAAATGCGGAACAGATCCGGGGTGATGTGAAAGGGCGTGGCCTGCCCCTCAGGCAGATTGTTGACCATGAGCGTCATCAGGGCGACGGCGGCCGCTCCTTTGCCCATGTCCAGCACCAGGCAAATGATGCCCCAGGTGGGGCCCAGGGTGCGAAAGACGTTGGTGGATCCCAGATTGCCGCTGCCGTGCTCACGCAGATCGATGCCCTTGATCTTTTTGCCAATGATAAAACTGAATGGGACTGAGCCCAGGGCAAAAGCCAGCAGGAGAAAGACGATCAGCAGCATGGAACCCATCTCTTGGGAATGAAGGTGACATTGCGGTTGAAGCCGGCAGCGCTCCAGCTTGCCGCAGAATGCTTCTAGTGCTTTTTCATTTTGACAAAAATCCGGCTTCCGGTAAAGCCGTATTCTTTGCGCAATTGGTTATTGATGAAGCGCAGGTAGTTGCGGGCAAAGAATTTCGGCTCGTTCACACTCATCAGGAAGGTGGGCGGAGCCGTCTCAATCTGGGTCGTGTAATAGATCTTGCCCAACCCGCCGCCATGGGCGCGTGGCATCTGGAAAGACGTGATGCGCTCCATGATCTCATTGACCTCGCTGGTCTTGATGCGCTTCTGCCGTTCTTCGTGAACTTCCCAGACTTTTTCCATGATGCGACCGGTGCGCTGTTTCGTTTCCGCGCTGACCATGAACCACGGCGCGTAAGGCAGAAACGGCACGTCCTGGCAAAACTGTTCCCAATGCTCCAGGTGGGTATTGGTTTCTTTCTTGATCAGGTCCCACTTGTTGAACACCACCACCACGCCCTTGCCCTGGTCGTGGATCATGCCGGCGATCTTGGAGTCCTGGGTGACCGACCCGTCCGAGGCGTCGACCATGAAGATGGCGATGTCACAGTGCTCCAGGGCCCGGATGGTGCGCATGTTGCTGAACACTTCCACCGCTTCGGTCACGCGGGACTTGCGCCGCAAGCCGGCCGTATCAATCAGCCGGATGGTTTTGCCGTGCCACTGGATGTCGGTGTGCACCGAATCGCGGGTGGTGCCAGATATATCGCTGACCAGGGCGCTGTTTTCGCCGGTCAGAATATTCAGCAGGCTGGATTTGCCCACATTGGGGCGGCCGAGGATGGCCACCTTGCAGTCGCAGGGCTCTTCGACCTCGTGTTTGGGAAAACCTTCGACCACCACGTCGAGCAAATCCCCCACGCCGTAGCCATGCAGGGCGCTGATGCCCACCGGCTCGCCCAGGCCCAGGCTGTGGAATTCATGCACGGCCATTTGTTCGGATTCTTTCTCCAGCTTGTTGACGCACAGCACGGTGGGTTTGCCTTTTTTGCGCAAATTCCGGGCGATGGATTCGTCCCACGCCATGGGGCCCACTTTACCGTCAACCAGGAACAGCACCACATCGGCATCGTCGATGGCCATCTCCGCGATTTCGGTCACCACCGCGTCAAAATCAGAAACGGATTCGCCGAAGGGAATGATGCCGCCGGTATCCAGGAGGATAAACGGGTGGCCGGCCCAGTCGGTGGTTTCGGAAATGCGATCGCGGGTGACGCCAGCGGTCTCGTGCACGACCGAACGCCTCTGCCC
>JADGEP010000586.1 GCA_016744275.1 Candidatus Krumholzibacteriia bacterium
CATTTGTTCAATGGTGTAGGTTTCTACCGCACCTGCAAACTTCTCAGATTCGGTCTTGCTTCCTACAATTACGGGAATGCCCAGGAATTTTTCGGAGAACTCCTCATAAATCCGAACCATCTGCATGGCCTCCTCTTCAGCTTCCTGGCGGGTGGCATGAGCGGTATGACCCTCCTGCCACAAGAACTCGGCAGTGCGAAGGAAAAGTCGGGTACGCATCTCCCACCTAACCACATTGGCCCATTGGTTGATCAGGATGGGCAGGTCGCGGTAGCTTTGGATCCACTTGCGGTACTGGTCCCAGATCACCGTCTCACTGGTGGGCCGGATGATGTATTCCTCTTCCAGCTTGCTGTCCGGATCGGGGATCACCGTCACCTTGCCATCAACCGTCACCTGCTTCAGCCGATGGTGCGTCACGATGGCGCATTCCTTGGCGAAGCCCTCCACGTGCTGCGCCTCCTTGGCCAGGAAGCTTTTGGGGATCAACAGCGGAAAATAGGCGTTCACGTGGCCCAGTTCCTTAAACCTGTCGTCCAACGTGCGCTGGATATTTTCCCAGATCGCATAGCCGTTGGGCCGGATCACCATGCAACCGCGCACGGGGCTGTTTTCGGCCAACTCGGCGGCCGCGATAACATCCTGGTACCAACGGCTGTAGTCGGCGCTGCGTTTGGTGATCTTCACTGCCATGATTATGCCTTTCCTGTGGATCAATAGAACGCTGAGAGACAACAGGCCTCCCGCGAGGCCTGAATAATAGTCGAAATGGTCCGGAAGAGAAAGTCGTGACAGTCTCCGGCAACCAACGGACAAGCCGCGGTCGCCGAAAACCTTCGGAAGATGCCTACCGATAGAGGGCTTTGACACCGCCCCAAGTCGCACTGGCAATGGGCAACGCCGAGGGGTTCACCGTGAAGCAGGGCTGGTCACCATCGGCCGGGTAGGGCTTCATGTCGATCAGCACATTATCGCCAAGTGATTCCCAGGTGCCGTCTATATACCGCGGTTCGGTCACACCGGATTGACCCGTGTACTCCTCGATATAGAATTGAGCGGGCTCGGAATCCAGAGGCACCACAATGAACGTCATCAACAGGTTGGCCATCCCATAATCCACTGGCCGGTGGGCCGCCATGAAATTGGGAGTATTCAACATGCCAATGGTCTCCGGATTGGGAAAACTGTAGCCCCACACCGACACATTGTCGGGGGCCACGATGCTGCACTCCCAGGCTGCCAGCAGTTGATCACACGTCGGCCGCGTGAGCAACAGATAGACTTCCAGGGGCACTCCAACTTCGACATCCACTTCGTTGACCAGTCCGCACTTGTCGGCATAAATACCAATGCCGTCAGCGTGGGGGTCAACCTGGGCCATCGTCGGTACCGCAAAGAGCACCAGAACGGTGAGGATCAAATAACTTCGTTTCATGACATTCCCTCCTTGTAAATAGTGATCACTATCTCGGATAGGGCGGGGTGACATGCCATCATGTTAGCGAAACGAATACTGACCGTCAATATCTCCTAAGCGCTTTTGTTTCAACAGCACGATTCCTATAAATCACTTCTCAGGCCGGCTTGCTTTTCGCAAAAAGGCCTCGACGACGACTTGCAGAGCCAAAAACAGACCAAAAGTGCACACGATGGCCGCGCCGGTGGGTAAATCAAGGCCAAAACTCAGCGCCGCGCCCACCACCACCGCCACAATCCCGACCACCAGCGTGTAGACAAATTGGCGTCCCGGATCCGCCAGGATGCGCA
>JADGEP010000587.1 GCA_016744275.1 Candidatus Krumholzibacteriia bacterium
GTTCGTCAACTATGGCGTTGGCCAGTTTTTCGTATCCTTCCTAATTCGCACCCATGAAATGTCGATATTCGATGCCTCGGTGAAAATCGCAATGGCGCCGATGATTTTCTCACGCGGGCCCGTCACGTGGTTCACGTTCAGGCCCAACGGCATTTCGCGGCCAAATCGGCGCACCAGGACTTCACCGCGGCTGACCGCTTCGCCACCGGCGGCCACCGGCAACATGATCTCCGCCAGCTCGTCCATGCCGTCGGCCATCACCAATTCGATATTGCGGCCGACCAATTCCGACTCGGGCATCTTGAGAATCTGGCAGCAGGAAGGGTTGACCCGAGTGATCACCCCACGGGTATCGACGGTGATCAAACCACTGCGAATATTGTCCAGGATATTGCGCACCTCGCAGCGCGACTTTTGCACCTGGACATTGGCCCGCATTTGTTCCCGCCGGCGGTGATCCAGCCGGCGGGCCAAATCACCACTGATCATCCCCGTCACGATAAAAATGCTCATGTGAACGGCCGTGACAAACACTGGCCATCCCGACAGATAATCCAGTTCGGATGAAGCTCCCGTCAGCAACCAACCCAATGCCAGGCCAAAGTGCCCGCCACCGGTCAGGATAGCCGCCAAACCCGCCACTGCAACGGACCACCGGGCGTCCAGGTAGTTGGCCGCCAACATGATAGGCACGCAGAAAACCAGGGGAAAAACCGAAAAAGGTCCGCCGGTGAAGTGCACAATCAAGGCGATGGCCATGGTATCGGCCATCAATTGCGTCGCCAGCAGTACCCGTTGCGGAGCACCCGCCTGGGCCGCAGCCCAGCTCACAGCCAGGGTCGTCACCAGTAAACCAAGACTGCCCACCAATCCCGGCAGGACAACCGACACCGGATCCAGGACCCAGGCCACCACGGAAAACACGACAAGGGCGGCTACAAATTGCAGCCGCCACTTGAGGAGTGTCAGGTTAGGATTGGATCGGCCAGGCCGACTATTTGCATTGGGAGCCTGACTGCCACCGGTGATTTCGGACAAAGCCTTAACCAACCACACTGGACATTTTGAACATGGGCAAATACATGGCTACGAGCATCGAACCCACCATACCACCCATGACCACGATCATGATCGGCTCAATGGCAGCGGTCAGTGAGTCCACCGCCGAATCCACTTCATCGTCGTAGAAATCCGCGATCTTGGAAAGCATCTCATCCAGGGCGCCGGTCTGTTCACCAATGCCGATCATCTGCACCACCATGGCGGGGAAGACACCGCTCTCTTTCAAGGGCGCCGCAATCGTATCACCCTGGGCAATGGATTTCGCAGTGGCCTCGATGGCTTCCTGAATAACCTTATTGCCTGCGGTGCGAGACGTGATTTCCAATCCCTGCAGAATGGGCACACCCGAGCCAATCAGGGTACCGAGGGTTCGGGTGAATCGTGCCACTGCTGACTTGAGAATCACATCACCCAAAATGGGGACCTTCATCGAAAGCTTATCCGTCATCCGGTGACCACTTTCAGTGGCGCGGTAACGCTTGTAAATGAAAGTCAGAATGGCCGAGCCACCACCGATGGCCCACCAATAGCCTCGGATGAAGTTCGACAAGTTCATGACAATGCGCGTCGGCGTCGGCAAAACCCCGCCGAAGTCAGAGAACATTTTGGCAAATACCGGGATCACGAACATAAGCATGAAAATGCAGGCGCCGCCAGCGACGGTCAGCACGATCACCGGATAGGTCATCGCACCCTTCAC
>JADGEP010000588.1 GCA_016744275.1 Candidatus Krumholzibacteriia bacterium
GCACCCGGGTTTTGATATGGGATGGGCGCGACGCCAGTGGCCGGGCCGCCGCCAGCGGTGTCTATCTGGTGCGGATGGTTGCCGAGCGGGAAGCCTGGACCGGCCGGGTGGTTATTGTTCGTTAGGAGAATCGGCGGCAGCGTCCGTAACGGGGCCGCCTTCCAGACCGATCGGTGGTCGTGAACTCAGGTTGCGCACCACCCCAATCACGTTGGGCAGTTTCGGCCCGGGAGCAGGCGCTTCCGGGCCGGCTTTATAAGCCGGATGGTCGATCCAAATGCGCGCCGGGCTGCGGCCCTCCAAATGCTGGGCCGCCACCACTTGCAGCGGCAACGCCAAGAGGATCTCATTGAATTCGTGCATCGACCAGGCAGTGCGGCAATAAATCAGCAGTGCCCGGCCCCGCCGGTCTTCGGCCAACGCCGCTTCTCGCCACTGATCGGTAGCGGGTTGCCAGCGATTCTCGCCACCGCGTTTGATCAACCGCAGATTCTGCACAACGTTTTTGTAGCGCGCCAAAATTTCGTTCAAGGGCGTCTCATCCAGGTCAAAAATCCGGAATGGTGGGTCGGCCTGGTCCACCGGACCAAAGGCCGCCACACTGAGGTAGTCGTTGGCAAACCCATTGATCACTTTACCGTCAACCTGGCAGAAACCCACATGGGTGCGCATGTCGGCTTGGTACATGCCGGCGTTGATCGCCGCAACCAAGCCCTGGTCACGGCACCAACGAGCCACGTTGCGCCCGGAGTCCTTAGTCTCGCGGCCGGTGGTGAACAATTGCAGTGAAAAAATACGAGGCTCAACCCGCAGCACCATCAGATCGCCTTTGGGGTCGGCCGCGTGGGTACGCGAATCGAAGTGCGCGATTTCCAGACCGGTTTCCAGTTCCTGCCAGGTGTCATCTGCTGCAGTGGAATTTGCGGCCACCAACATCCCGGCCAGAAGCATTCCAAAGATGACCAGAGCCCAACATTTTTGCCTTACCACGGATGCCACCCCCAGCCCGGATACCAACGGTTGACGATCATATAAAACAGGATCGAATCGATCATCAGATGCAGGACCACAATATAGAACAATGATTCGGTTCGGCGATAGGTCAGCCCCTGGATCAGGGCGAAGGCGTAGATCACCACCGGACCCCAGCCCACGAAGGCCATCTCGTGCAAGAAGCTGGTGAAAAACACGGCCTGGGCCAGATTCGCTTCCCGGAAGCGGAAGTGCCGGCAAAGCAACACAAAAACGAAATTGATGAAAGCCAGTTCGTCCCAGATGCCGACAAAGTTGCAGCCCCAAAAAAGGCGCCACATGGCGGCGGTGCGATCGCCCGTCAGCGGCAGAGGCCAACTGTGGTGCAGCGTCGGTGTGAGTTGATTGAAGTACAGCCACATGAAGCCGAACCCAAGCACAAAACCGGCCGGCAACCAGATCCACATTTTCAGCGACCAACGGCCGTTGAACCAGCTGTAGTCCAGAGGTTGCCGCAACCAATATTTGGCCAACAGGGCCGGCACCAGCAGCACGCCCACGCCCAACATCAGGGCCAACTCGAGCACGTGCCCATCAGTGGTGTCGCCATCAATGCGCGTGGCGAATAGCAGAGCGATCAGATAGGCCAGCAGCACCGTGACCCGCCACCAGGAGCGGTCCTTCACGCGAGCAACGGCCACCGCCAAACTGGCCGCCAAAAAAGGCCACCCAAAGACATGCCAAGGCACGTTTCCCACTGGCGGGC
>JADGEP010000589.1 GCA_016744275.1 Candidatus Krumholzibacteriia bacterium
GGGCCTGGACGGTCCCCGTATTCAACAGAATCATCAGCCCCAACAGGGCCGGGGAAATGCAATAACGCAGCGCTCGATAGTTGATCATGACGCACCTCGGCAGAAGTCATAGCGAATCTGCGAGTGTGGCTCGCAGCAGAAGGACTCAGGGGGTTGAAACAATATAGATCAATCGCGGCGGCAGGTCATTCATTTCCGCCATCCAACTTTACCAGGGCACTGGTATGCCCACCGCTGCACTGAAGCTCCACGTGCTGACGAAGACCTCGCCAGAGCTGAAGCGGCGGAATTGGGCCTTGGCCACCACCACCATATCGGGCCGAAAATACCATTCCTGGCCAATCTCGCCCAAAAAAGACCAGTAGCGGGCTGATTCGCCCCCGGCACTGATTGGTAAAGTCACATCGCTGGCTCCGGTTCCCAATCCGGCAAAGGGCAAGACCTGCGTTTCCTCATCACCACGATCGGAAAAGTACCGCCGCAGAACGAAATCAGCCGAGAAAACCCGCGCTCCCTCGCCAATGTCCTGCAGATCCAACTGCAACACCAATCCCGTGTCCATTTGGTACAGAAAGTCGAGAAAGTTGGCTGCTGCTCCAGGCCGAAATACAAAAGACCCGCCATAGTTGGCTTCGCCCTGGTCGTATTGGAATGAGCCACCGAGGCCCAAATGTGCCGTGACAAATACGGGCTGGTCATTCTGGCGATGCAACCGGCTTTGGGGCAGGGAAAGGCGGGAGTTGTTTTTGGTGATTTGGGCCTCGGCACCGGCAGCCATCGAGCAGAGCAGGACAGACGCCAAAAGGCATCGAGACCATTGTGAAAATGTCTGAATCGGGATCACGAGTGGCCGAGCCTTCCAACAAAGTGATCGGGACGCCAGGAAATTTGTCCCTTCTGGGGATAGGACAATGCAAGGTTGGTGCCAGCTAAACCGTCTCACGCCTCGCATAAACTACTGCCTGACCCTAACTTACAGCGGCCTCCCCAATGCTGACATTCTCGGGTTTAGAAATGGGCCAAAACGGCTTAGCTTATGATCGATAATCGTCCAATCCCCCCAATGGTGTGATAGGAACCTGCAATGCCCGACGATTCCAGCACCAGCGGTCTGCCCAATCCCCCTGACAGCTACCTGACTCTGGGTGCCAGCGCCACGGCCGAAATCAAGATCCAGCGTTCGCGCTTCATCGGTTCTGCTGGACCGGCCGCGGACGAATTGGAAGCCCGGAGATTTATTGCCGAGCAAGCCAAGCGTTTCCATGACAGTCGCCACGTCTGCCATGGTTGGCGGCTTGGGATTCCACCGGTGCAGACGGAAAACCGCAACGACGACGGCGAACCTTCGGGCACCGCCGGCGAGCCCATTCTGGCCGAAATCAGAAAACGCGATTTGAGCCAGGTTGTCATCACTGTGGTGAGGTACTTCGGGGGCATCAAGTTGGGCACTGGCGGGCTGGCCCGGGCTTACGGCCAGGCCGCCGCTGCGGCGCTGGAGGCCGCGCCGGTGAGGACCGTACTGGAAGGTCGGACGTTCACCCTCAGCTTCCCCTACTCGTTGCAGAAGACCCTTGGCCACCTTCTGAGCCAGCATGAAGGAAAAGTGGTGCAAGAGACCTATGGTGCGGATGTCACATGGTCGATTTGGCGGCCCCATTCGCGCTGGGAATCGTTCGCAGCGTTTGTGGTCGAAACCACGTCCGGAAC
>JADGEP010000058.1:0-3318 GCA_016744275.1 Candidatus Krumholzibacteriia bacterium
AACCGTGCCGTGAACGGCGAAGTGACTGTATATGACCTGAGCGGACGGGCCGTGCGCCATCTGTTCGAAGGCACCGTCAATCCCGGTCCCCAGAAATTGGACTGGAACGGACGGGACGACCACGGCCGCCATCTGGCGACCGGCGTGTATCTGGCGCGGGTGCAAGTGGCCCAACAACAACAAATCGTGAAAATGACCCTCGCCAAGTAAATCTGGCGAGGCGTCCGAGGAGCCTTCGATGACAGGACCAGCCGTCCGTATCGCAGCGGGCCGTTTTCTGCCCAGTGCCCTGGCCATGATGTTGATTTTTTCCATGGCAGCGATGGCGCAGGCCAACGACAACGTTCCCGATTGGTCGCTCGAATCGATCAGCGGCGAGAGAGTCAGCTTCCACGACGAGTTGGCCAAGGGCCCCGTGGTGATCAGCTTCTGGGCCACCTGGTGCAAGCCTTGTTTGAAGGAAATGCCCCACCTCGACCGCCTGGCCGGCCAGTACGAAGGGCAAGTTTCCGTCCTGGCTGTCAGCACCGACGCCTCCAAATCCGTGGCCAAGGTGGCGCCCTTCATCAAATCCAAGGGCTACGAAAACATCACTGTCCTGATGGACCCCGGCGCCGAATTGCAAAATCTTCTGCAGGTCAGTGCCATCGTACCCTTCCTGATCATCTTTGATGAGCAGGGCCGTGAAGTGTACCGCCACATGGGCTACAAAGACGGCGACGAAATCGAATTGGAGCACCAGATGGCAGCCGTCGCGGCGGCCGCTGGTGCGGGCACGTCCATCGCCACCGGCAAACCCGAATGGAGCGAAGCGGTGACCGCCACCGACCGCTTCGAATACAGCTACAGCACCGACACCAAACAGGAAATCTTCGAAAACTGGCTGGACGTCAGCTATCAGTTTGGCGGCTTCCGCACCGGAGTCATGCTCAACAGCCAGGCCCCCAGCGAAGAGGGCGACCGCAGCAATGACATCAAGCACCGCTTCTTCGAATTCAACACCGGCGGCGTCAGCGTGCGCGCCGGGCATTTTTACGGCCTGTTTGGCCGCGGGCTCGTTTTCAACTCCTACGAAGACCGCACCGTGCGCGTCGACACCCGCCTCGATGGCGTAAAAGCCAGCTACCAAAATGGCCGCGTTTCAGCCATCGCATTTTCAGGATCACCGCTGTTGCGCGAGCTGGACATCCGGGCCCTGGATGTGGAATACAACCCCATCGGCAAATTGCACATGGCGGCCACTGGCCTGACTTACCGGCCGGATGAATTCCAGGACGCGGCCGGCAATGTGCACCGGGAAAATGTCAGTGCCATACGAGTGCGCGAGACGTTTTCCTTCGGCGATTTTTACGTCGAAAACGGCTGGAAAACGGGTCACGATTTCAACCCGATCTCAGACAGCACCGACTTCGGCCGCGCCTTGTATGGAAACGTCAACCTGTACCGGGGGCCGTTCTCCATCTCGTGGGAGTACAGCGATTACGAACGCTTTGAAGTCGTCTCGCGCGCTGATGGCGTGACGGCCTTGAACCGCCCTCCGGCCCTTGCCCGCGAGTTCACCTGGACGTTGCTAAATCGCGCCCCCCACACGCTGAACGCCAACGACGAGAAGGGTCAGAACCTGGACCTGATGTACACCGGCAACAACGGCTGGACTTTACTGGCCAGCGGCGCCGATATCGAGCGCCACGACGGATCGACGGTCTACCAGTTGGGCTACTTCAGTCTGGAGCAGGAGCGCATGGGCGATTTCCGCCTGCTGGGCGCCTTTGGCTATCAGGAAAGCGACGGCCTGCGCCAGACCGTAGGCGCCGAAGTGACCTGGTTTGCCAGCGAATCCACGGCCTGGACCGTGCAGGCTGAGCAACAGCATGTGCGCCTGGGTGCCGGCCCCGGTTTTGACCTTGGTGCCTACGACCAGCAGTGGTACCGGGTGGAATACGAAACAGCACCCCACTGGGCCTTTGCTGCCATCCTGGAAACCAACAACAAATACGACGACCAACGCGCCCCCAACGAAGCCAGCGGGCCATTCCCCTCCGGGCAGATCACCTACACCCTCAGCCAGGGCGGCAGCCTCAATTTATGGGGCGGCCAGCGCCAGGCCGGATTCCTCTGTTCGGGCGGCGTTTGCAAGTTTGAGCCCGAATTTGAAGGGGTCGAGCTCTTCGGGGTCTTCCGCTACTAAAAAAAGTCAAAAAACCGTGTAACATTGCGCTCATATTATCGTTATCGTTACACGGTCTTGACATCCTGGATGCCACGACCTTCTGACTGGTCTCGCCATAGGCCAACCTCCTAGCAGTCCACGTGATATATAGGGTTCCCCCTTTGCGATACACGCAATTCTGCCATTTGCTGAATTGCGGTGTGGAGGCTTCTCATGTCCCGCATCATGGCATGGGCTGGGCTGTTTCTGACAGCAATGCTCCTGTTGACCGCTTGCAGTGAAAACCCCGGCCCCGAAGTGTGGATCATCGGCCTCGATGGCGCAGATTGGGACCAACTCGACCCCATGATCGAACGTGGTGAGCTGCCCAACCTGGCGGCGCTCAAAGCAGGCGGCGCCTCGGGTATCCTGCGGTCCGAAAAGCCTCTCATTTCCCCGATCATCTGGACCACCATCGCCACGGGCAAGTCTCCGGATGAGCACGGTGTCACCTGGTTCATGACCGACAACGCCGACGGCACCAAGACCCCGGTCAGCAGCAACCAACGCCAGGCCCGTTCTTTCTGGAATATTGCCTCGGAAGCCGGCCTCAAAAGTGGAGTCGTAGGCTGGTGGGCCACTTGGCCCGCAGACCCCATCGAAGGTTTTGTCGTCAGTGATTATGTAGGATGGCACAGTTTTGGAGTCAGTGGCCACAGCGGCAACGATGCGGGCAAGACCTGGCCCGCCGACCTCATGAAAACCGTGAACAAAGTGATGCCCGACCCCGCCCAAATCAGCCCTTCGCTATTGGGCAAGATGGTGAATTTGCCGGCGTCCCAATTGGCCTTTGATGCGGCAGCCGATCCTTTTGGCGACCCTATCAGCCATCTGCGGCAGGCCATCGCCACGAGCCAGGGATACACCGATCTGGTGCTCAACCGCCTCGATGAAGAGCGCCCGGAATTGCTGACGGTGTACTACGAAGGCACCGACGCGGTGTCTCATTTGTTTGGTGACCATCAGGCCCCACACCTCCCCTGGGTCACCCAGGCCGATTACGACGCCTACCACTGCGTTGTGAACGAGTACTGGCAGTGGCAAGACGAACTGGTGGGCCAATTGTTGGCCAAACGCGGGCCCGAAACGACCATCCTGGTGATCAGTGA
>JADGEP010000058.1:3328-13532 GCA_016744275.1 Candidatus Krumholzibacteriia bacterium
CGAACGCCGCAAGGAAGACGCCTTTCACATCGAAACCGCCGACGCCGATCACATGCTCGACGGCGTGGTTATTGTCAACGGACCGGGCGTGCAGCCTGGAGCCAAAATCAGCGGTGCCGACATCTACGACGTGGCCCCCACCGTTCTGTACACGCTGGGTTTGCCGGTGGCCGCAGACATGGACGGCCGCGTGCTGACCGATGCTCTGGCGCCCGGTGTGGTGGCTGCAACTCCAGTGCGCAGCGTCGTGACCTACGAGACCTCTCCCATGATCCGGCAGCAGAATGTGGCCCAACCCGACGGCGCCAGCGAAGGCCTCGAAAAAATGCTGCGCTCGTTGGGGTACATCGCCGGTACCAATGACCACGATTTGGCCACAACCCACACCGCGCCTGAAGAGGTCGTCAATCTGGCTACCGTCTTGATGCACCAGGAACGCTTCGCCGAAGCCATTGCCGCCTTGCGCCCAGTGGCCGCCGAAAACCCCGAGTTGATGGAAGTGCGCTTGAATCTCGCCCAGGCTTTGGCCCGCTCAGGGAAAGCCGAACAGGTCGACGAAGGGGAACAGATTTACCGTTCCTTGTTGGTGGAGCATCCCAACCGGTTGGAAATCTATGAAGATCTGACCACCGTCTTGCTCAACGGTGGCCGGCACGATGAGGCCCTCTCGGTCTACAACCAGGGCCTGATGCTGTCGCCGCGCTGGGTCAATGGCATGGCGGGCAAAGGCCAGGTGCTGCTACGCCTGCATCGCGAAACAGAAGCCGAAGCAGTGTTGTTGAAAGCACTGAAAGAAGACCCCCGACACGGCCGGGTGAATCTGGCCTACGGCCAATTGCTCTTCCAGGCCGGACGCCTGACCGAGTGTGTGCCCTATTTGAAAACCGCCGCCAATCTGGAGCCTGAAAACGCAGATGCGGCCCTGAGGCTGGCCATCGCCCTACAGCAATTGGGCCGCACCGACGCCGCTTTGCAGGTGCTCGAAAAGTGCCTGGACAGCGGGCCCGCCCGCCCCGATTTGCTGGCCGAAAAGGGCTCACTGCTATTGCACAAGAACCAGGCCAGCGCGGCCATCGCTCCGTTGCGTGAAGCGTGGCAAACCGGTGGCGACAATGTGATGGTGATGGGCAACCTGGGCTTGGCCTTGGCGATCAGCGACGACCTGCCCGGGGCCATCGAAGTCTTTGAAAAAATCGTTGTCCTGGAACCGGATTTGGCCGACGGACACGCCCAACTGGGCGCCATGTATGCCCAATTGGGAAATGTGGGCAAGGCTGAAAAAGAACTGAAACGGGCGCTGCAGAAGGATCCTGAAAATGCAGCTGTCCTGGTCAATCTGGGCCGGGTGCACCTGATGAACAATCAGCAACGCGAAGCCCGCAAAAACTTCCAAGCCGCCTTGAAAGCGGACCCCCGGTATTTGCCCGCGTTGTACCAATTGGGCGATTTGGAGAACAAGGCCGGCAATCGAGCTGAAGCCAATCGCCTGTTGCAACAGGCCCGGCAATTCGAAAAAGGTGGCCGCACCGCGCACTGACGAGATGGCGTTGACTCAGACCTGGATCTGGGTCAGCGCCTCATTCAATTCTGCAACCAACTCCTGATCCCGCCCCTCCATGTAAAAACGCAGCACCGCGTCGGTGCCTGAAGCCCGCAGCTCAAACCATAGTCCGTCAAACTCGATGAAAGTGCCGTCGCCGGCGGGGAAGACCCGGTTGATGGTGGGCAGGGCCACGCCGTCGGGCAAACGTTCGAGCAAGGTGGCGGTCACGGTTTCAGGTGCAACGTCTTCCAGAGAAGCGAAAAATGCGACGGTGTCGTTTTTCAACTGATTGCCCGCCGCCTGGGCGGCCTGGCGAGCCTCACCTTTGAGCGCCTCGTCAAAGAGGGTGATGTCGCGCCGTTCGTAGAAGCGGTAGCGGGTCTCGTATTTTTCCAGCAACTCGAGGTAGTAGGCACCAAAGCTGCTACCCGCATTGTGCAAGCGGGCCGCCAGGCACAGGGCCATGACCCCGATCTGCATGGCGTCCTTTTCCTTGGCCGCCAAACTCGTGCGATTGCCGTGGCGGCTGACCATCGGCTCGGCCGGTCCCATGGCAGCCCCGCCGCTTTCTTCGGCCATGATCAGCAGGCGCGGCTTGGGACCAAAGGTGGTCACGACACCGGTCACATCGGTTTGGCTGGTCTGCGCCTCTCCCGCTTCGATCTGGCTCTCCAGACTGGTGACCAATTCGGCAAAATACTTGAACCCCACCGGAACCCGGAACGTGCCCAGAGCGCCCCCAGAGCGTTCGTTGAAGGTTGTCGCGACTTCACCGATGCTCATGCTGGTGGGGTAGGTCGTCGCCACGATCCAGTTGTAGTCGGCAAGTTCACCGGTTTTTTCCAACGAGGCGATCTTCAGCGCGGTGAGCATGAAATAGATCTGATTGGGCTTAAAAAAGACCAGGCACCGTTCGTCGTCCATGGGGTCAACTTCGAGGCCCGCCTTGGCAGCCGCCTCTGCGATTGCCGCTGGTGCAACCGTGACCATGTTGAAGCGATCACCATCGGGATCCCAGATGAAGAACACGTCGCATTTTTGGTCCCGCAGCAGTTCCTGCGCCCCCACGTATTTGTAAACCTGCCACTTGCCCGGATCCACGCCGTGATTCACACCATCAAGGATGCCGATGCCATGGTAGGTATCGCTCTCTTCTTCGTGGGTGAAAAACACTGGGCCTTCATCCGAAACCTCGATGCCCAAATCGGCAAAAATGCGGCGCGCGGTGGGCGCCATGGAGCCGCCCTCGGCGCAGAAGCCCGCCTTGAAACCGGCACCAGCGGCGGTGGGAATCTCAGCCAACAAAGCTGGAGGCACTACCTGCTTCAAGACTTCAGTGTAGGCCTCGACGGCGTCAAAATCCCGCACGATGAGGGCATCGTTGGCGGCTGCCAGCTTGATGACCAGACCACCGGCTTCAGCCTCGGCCACCAACTCGCGCACCTTGTCGGCGATCATGGCCGCCATTTCCATCAGTTGGCCGCCGCCCTTTTCCATGGGCTTCCAACCGCCTTTGTAACTTTGGCTGTGGCTGGCGGTGAAATTCTCGCCGCCATCCAACTCGTCGTAGAAAACACCAAAACTCGACAGCCAGATGGGGGTCGTGCGCTCACCCACGGGCCGCAGATGAACCTTGATGCCGTGAGCCGCATACACCCGCGCCGCCAGATCGATGAAGTTCTGGGTGTGCGGCCGCACCTCCCCGCCCACGTGCAGGCTTTTTAGCCCGTGGGCCACGGCCAACCGCGCGCGGGCTTCAACCATGAGCGCCACGCTGTAGGCATTGAAGGGCACGTCGGTGCCAAAAAAATCATCCGGATTCAGCAGGTCGCGGTAGCCCGCGGTGCCCAGTTTGAAGCCTGCAGCCCAGCGAGCCACACCGCTTTTGGCCAGGAAGTCGCCCGTCAGGTGCAGTTCTTCAGGCATGTTCGCAAATGATTCAAAACGGGGCGCTGCGGCGGACATCTGTTTCTCCTGATCCCATTGAGTGGTTTCAATTTTCGTTCATCGGCAATATAGCAAGCATTCTACTTGGCGGGAAACAGGAACTCCACCGCCGCCGGAAACCGCCGGGCCCAGGCCTGTTCGTTGTGGTTGGCGCCTTCGGCTTCGACCACCATCAGATCCCAACCGCCCACATATCCCCGCTCCTGCAGTAGGCGTTGCAGGCGCCTCAAGGCTTCAATGGCATCGTCAGTGCCGTTGCCGTTGTGGTCTGTCAGGTTGCCCCCTTCGCGGGTCCCCATATCGGTGTACAGCGAGCCCGGTCGCCCCGGTTGCTCGCCGCAAAAGTCGAACAGGACCTGCCCCGCGATTTCCAGGCTTGAAGAGAAGGCGCCGATTCTGCCAAACACATCCGGATGGGCGAAGCCTCCATAGAGGCTCATCAGGCCGCCGAGGGACGATCCGGCCAGGCCGGTGTGCTCGGGCCCCGTCAAAGTGCGGAATTTTTCGTCGATGAAGGGCATCAGGGTCTCAATCCAAGCCTGCAAATGTTCTTGCCCGCCACCGCTGCGGGCCCGGATGGCCGATGGCCAGGGCGTGTATTCGTTGACCCGGGCGCCGCCGCCATTGTCCACCGCCACGACGATCAGCGGAGCCGTTAGTCCCGCCGCGATCAATCGTTCCAGAGATTCGTCAACCTGCCACTCCCCCGCGAAACTGGTCGCATCGTTGAAGACGTTCTGGCCGTCAAACATGTATAGCACAGGGTAGTGGCGATCTGAATTTGTGCCGTATCCGGGCGGCAGATAGACCCAGACCCGCCGGCCGTTCAGAAAGCCCGGCACCGTCAAGGTCTGCACGTTGCCAACCAGGGTTTGAGGTCGCTGCGTAGGCTTGCCGTCGGCCCAAGCGATAACATCCAGATTCAAAGTTTCGGATCCCGCCACCACGTGCCGGCGGTTGGGAATTTCCGCGCCGCCTAAGCCCTTTTCCACCGTCGGCCACGTACCCAACGTGAATTTGAACTGCAGGCCCTGGCCCTCTTTGAAGTCGGCGGTCAGGGAATATTGGCCTTCGAGGGTCGGCTTCAATCGCCACGCCGGATCACCCGGCTGCCAGTTCTGAAAATTGCCAGCCAGATGGATCTCTGCTCCCGCATCCGTACCAGCTGGAGGCGTGACCAGGAAGGTCACCGGCACGGCCAAAGCCTCGGCCACCGAGATTGACCACAAGACCGTAGCCAACAAGATCACGGAAATACGCACCACAAACCTCTCCTCGCTCGGAACCCAAAAAAGCGGCCCCGAACCAATGGTCCGGGGCCGCCACCTTAACCTTTGTCGCAGCTTACTTCAACAGCACCATGCGGCGGGTCAGGCTGTCCTGGCCCACGTTCAGGCGGTAGAAGTACACGCCACTGCCGACCACGCGGCCAGCGTCGTTGCGACCATCCCAGATAATCACACCGGGGCCCACTTCGAAGTGGCCCGACTTCAACGAACGCACCATTTCGCCGCGCACATTGAACACCGACAACGCGCCTTCACCGGCCCGCGACACGTCGAAGTGAATCTTCGTGCTGGGGTTGAAGGGGTTGGGATGGTTCTGGTTCAGCACCATTCCACCGGCGACTGGCACCGGCACACCCGAAGCGCCACAGACCTGGAATACGTCCAGGGCCAGGATCTGCGGGTTGCCAACGGCGTCGTAGTTGTCCGGATCCAATGAAACGCCACGATTGCCCACAGCCAGGCATTCGTAGGTGTCGTTGTGCAGGTACTTGTATTCGATGTGCTGGCTGTTGGAGTCCGGGAAAATCACCGACATGGTGAAGATCTTATCGCCGGCCACCGCATCGGGCGCCACGCCGTCATCCTTCATTTCGGACAACGAAGGCACGGACCAGTCGAAGGTCGGGGCCGCACCATTGGGCGTGCCGTTGATCCCGATCACATCGCCGGGCCGCAGGTTCTCCCAGGCGGTGTTGTTGAAGTCGACCGAAAAGACCGCTTCAACCGAACGCCAGATGGTGTTGCAGAAGTCGAATTTCACGACCGGCAGAGACAGCGGACCCAGAGCGCCGCCCACAGTGTCGAACAGTTCGTCGTTCAGGAACAGGCTGCGGTCACTTTGACCGGAACATTCGTACTCGCTGTTGAGCAGGAATTTGTAGGACACGTCTTTTTTGGCTCCGGCCGGGAAAGTGACCAGGGTCGAGAAGATCATGTCACCAGCGGTAGCATCGTTGCCGGTGCCGTCGTCAACCAAGGTGATATCCGAAGGCACGTTGAAGGCCAGCGGCGCGACGTTGCCATTGAGGCCCACGGTATCACCGAGGGCATAGGCGGACATGCTCATGTCCACAAAGAGCTCCACGTCGATGTCATGAGCGGTGAACTGGGTCGGGTCTTCATCATTCCACCAGAATTCGAGCACGTCAGTGGCCCCGTTGGCGATGTCCAAGGTGTGGGTGCGGTTGCCCGCCAAGGGCTCGTAGGTCGTGCACTGGAAGTTGAACTTCCACTCGAAGGATTCGCTGGCCGTACCTGTTCCGCAATCGCCCGCGTAGGACATGACCGTCGTGTATTCCCATATGTCATCGACAAGGGTATCGACCATCAGGCCGGTGTCGCAAATGGGGTCAAAGGTCAGCGGCGCCTTGGCGCCCTCGACCGAGAAACTGTACGGCGGCACTTCAACGGTATTGGCCAGCATTTGGCTCATCTTGCCGCGGAAAATCACGGTCTTCAAGCCGAAGCAATAGGTGTTGCCCACACCATCGGCCACGATGGTATTGCCCGCCGGATCCTGCACGCCTGTCACCGTGGTGGTGTAAAGGCTGGCCGAAGCTGCCGGAGCGGCCGCCAACTGCAGGTGCACGATGCTCGGGTCGCTGCCATCAGGCACAGCGGCCAAGACCGTGGCGCCCGTCAGGCTGTAGTTGGCCGCATTGCCGGCCGTGGCCGGGTCAACGGGCTCGTTGAAGAAGACATCAAAGAACGAATCGACCGGATAGGCCGCCGGCTCCACGCTCAGCAACAGCGGAGGATCCGGATCGGCCGCAGCCTGCACCACGTAGGGCAGGTAAGTCATCATAGGAATGGGAGCGGCGGTGTCCCAGAGCGTGAAGCCCGGGGCGGACAACTGCGAGCCGTCATTGGCAGCGGCATCCAACGGGCCCTTGGTGGGCGAATCCTGCGTCGTCCACACTTCAAAGTTCACATCACTGCCAGGTGTCACGCCGAGGGTGCCCAACATGATGGCCAGCTCCCGGAATTCGGTGCCGGTGGCCATGCCCAGAGCGCCAGGGCCCTGAGCGAGGTTCACCCAGGCAGCGCCATCCCACTGGTAACTGGCCTGCCAGTTGTTGTCCAGGTTCACATAGAACATAAAATCGGGCTTGTTGGTGGCCAGAGACCACTCCAGGGCGCGTCCCCAGGGATCGGTCGTGCCGCCAGCGGCGGTGCCCAGATCAATGGCCATGCCGATCTGGTCGGTGCCAAAAGCGCCCGGTCCGGTTTGCAGGCCCACGTACAAATTGACCGCATCGTTGGTCAGGTGCACGTAACTCAGGTCGATTTCGGTGAACTGGGTGTCGGCCGTATCAACGTCCGCGACGTTGACGGGCAGAAAATCGTTCACACCGTCGATGATGATGGTCTGCGGGGTCTGAGCCAGGGCCGCACCGGCGGCCAGGATCAGAATCAGCAGGGCGGCTGCCCCACTTCCCATACGGCTATTGCTGTTGCGCATCCGATTCCTCCTTACTTGACGAGAGAGAGTGGACGGGTCAGGGCCTGTCCACGCCATTGCAATTGACTGAAATAAGTGCCTGAGGCCACGGGCAATCCGGCCTGGTCCATGCCGGCCCAGATGACCTGGTGACGACCGGGTTCGACCGCGCCGTCAACCAAAGTGGCAATGTGCCTGCCGCGCACATCAAAAATGACCAGTTTCACGTCGGTGGCTGCCATGCCACCGATTTCAAAGGCGATGGTCGTCGCCGGATTAAAAGGATTGGGACTGTTGGGCAACAAATGCGCCCCCTGCCCGGCCATGTCGGGCACGTCGGCGGCGGTTTCCACATCCGGCAGTCCGTTATTGTCCGCATCCACCATCAGGGTCCAAACGGTGTCCAATACCGGCAACAGGGCGCCGGTATTGCTGGGCACCGAATCGCCGCCCAGTTCACCATCCGGATCAGGATCCCAAGTCACTGCCGCGACCAACGAAATGCGGGCCCCCGTCGGCACCATGCCTTCGCCCAGGCCGTACAGGGTTTGCCAGGGAATGGCCAACTCGCTGCCGCTGTTGTCCCCGAAGGTGTGGAAAGAATCGAATGCCGAATTGATTTCCGCCGAACGGTCCACCGTGGTGGTGGCCGAGGTGATTTCCCAGAAACCGTCGCCGTCGAAGGTGCCTTGGTGCTGATAACATCCGTACTCAAAATCCGCCGCAAAACCCGGTGCGGTGAAGGTGGCGCCCCGCTCCCAGGCATCGGTGGCTGTCAGGTCGGTCTGGCCGTTGGGGCCATCGGGGTCCACATCGATGTACAGCAGCCAGCTGTTGCCCGTGACCTGGCCATCGATGGCGAGGTAGAGGAAGGTTTCGTCCCAGTGGGCCAAAAGGCGATCAATCTCATTGCTCGCCGTCCAGGCCGAGTCGTTGCTGTCGGCCAAGGCCTGAGCCAGGTCCCACTCGGCAGCCTGAATGTTGCCGTCGATGGCCAAAGCGGTGGTCACCACTTCGATCATCACTGGGCCGGGCGCTGTCAAAGCCGCATTGCCGTTGCCCAGATCATCCAACAACGCGGCAGCGGTCATGGCCGGATACATGTCGCCATCGGCAATCATGGCTTCGACGGCGCCTGCGGTCACGGCGTCGAGTTGGAACGTCTTGACCACCGAGGCGCCTGCTTCCAGGACAACAGTTCCGCCGGGCAACGAAACGGTGCCCAGCTGGCCGGCAATGGTCAATCCGGTCACGTCGTTCAAGGTCGCCGCTTGATCAAAAGTCAGCACCCATTGATCGGTCAGCGGATAGTACTGGGAAGCCGTTGCGGCAGGCCCCAAGGTATCGGTCAACAGGTCGGCCAGCGCGCGCCATTCAGCCACATCGCCCAGGCCATCAGGCGCGGTGGTGAGCCCGGCGTGCAGCTGCATCTGGAAGACGCCACTGCCTTTGACTTCGTCGCCCTTCATCAGCGTGCCGGCGATTTCTTTTTGATGCTCGGCGCCGCCCGCACCGAGAATCCAGGCCGTGCCGATGCCAGTGTTCGGATTGCGGAAGCCCATGTAGGCGCCATCCGGAGCCCACACGCGCTCCAATTCCCCATTCCAAACCAGGTCCACCAGCGAGGGTGAAAATCCGCCCTGGATCCAGTGGGTCGCCGGCCCCACTTGGTAAGTGACGTCAAAGAAGCTGTCGCCCTCAGTGAGGTCGATGGTTTTGGTGACTTCGTTGACTGAGAGCGTGACCGTGGCGGTGGTGCCGTTCAATTCGACCGCTGTCACGTAGCCGAGGTGTTGGTAGTTGGGTGACACTTCACTGAAAGCCGCCACGTGGTTGACATCGTTGTAGTCGCCATCGGTGTCGGCCCAGAAGGCGTTGTCCACACCGATGGCGGTGTCGTCGTATCCCGCACCTTTGGTGAACAGGTGAGTCAGGCGGCCGCCGGTGCCCTCAAAAACTCCAAACAGGTGGTCGTTGTGGATCACCGTTTCGGAAAAGCCATCGTTGTCAATGTCGCTGAAGAAGGCGTCGGTGGTGGTGGCGTATTCGCCGTTGGCCCAATGTGAGGCCTCGGCGTAGATCATGGCGTTCTTAATGTGGGCCGAATACTTGTGTTGCCAACCGCTGATGGGCCCCACGATGCCATCGTGCCAGGCGGTCTCGTGCAGGTTGGTCATCATCACGTACCAGCCGGCCTGGGAAAGGTTGTTATTCGGCGCGGCCAACAAGGCGTTGTAGGCGTCGTTCCACAGGGTGCCGTAGTTCTTGCAGTTGCCCCCGCCGCCGGCGCAGTTGCCGTTGCCGTCGCCACCGTTCACGCCGGGCACGAAGCCGGCCCAATGGCTGTACCAGCCGTTGTCGCCGCCGCCGTAGCCGTCAAAGCCGCCGATTTCGTTGTAGGTGCCGGGCGTCACGTCCATGGTATCGCCGTTGAAGTTGGCATTCACCAGGGCGTCGGCCAATTTCCAGGTGTTTAGCCAACTGCTCTCAGTGGCGCACTTGTTGATCATCCAGTTGTAGGTGTCGTTGGCCTGGGGCACGATGGTCGCCCAGCCGCCCATCTCGGCCACGGCCTCCCAATCTTCGGCAAAAACAGCGATGCGGAATTCGCCCGATCCGCCACCGGCCAGGCCGGTCAAAATGTCCAGCGAGGCCTGGCCGTTACCGCCAATAATGTTGCCGGTGAAACTGCGGTCGCGCGGTATCAAGCGCAGCCCATTGCCATTGAGCGTATGGATCTGGTGATTGTCGTGGCCGGAGAGGTGCACATCGTCATCCAGGATGACCCCATTGACTCCGTGACTCTGCCAGTTGTCGCCAATCCAATCATTCACGCCATTGCTGGGGTAGCCCGAAGTATTCAGCCACACACGCTCGGGCACCCAGGCCACCGTCGGGGTGTAGCCGTAACGGGTGCTGACCATCTGGGCCTGGATGGCCACGGACCAATCGTTCATTTCATTGTTCACAAAGGGCATCATATGC
>JADGEP010000590.1 GCA_016744275.1 Candidatus Krumholzibacteriia bacterium
GGCCGGGCACGGGAAATCCGCACCGGACAGACATCCAAGCAGCTGGGCAAAGTCGTGCTCGAAGAAGCCGAGCATGGCCAAAGTCTCGTGCTGACAGTCGACACGGACCTGCAGACCATCTGCGAAGACCGCCTCTCCCAATCCATCGCTCATACGGGTTCCGTTGGAGGCTCGGTTCTGGTGATGGACCCCAGCAACGGTGATATCCTGGCGGCGGCCAGTTGGCCCTTGGTTGGATCGCGCAAAGACAGCCAGGCCGACGGGATGGTGTGGCAAAACCGGAATTTCACCAAGTTTTTTGAGCCCGGTTCGGTGTTCAAGATCTTCTCGACCGCTTCCCTGCTACGCAATAGCGCCATCGACACTCAGACTGTGTTTAATTGCGACAACAATACCGGCTATAGAATTTACGTGCGCAATGACGCGGGCCATGACTATGGCGACCTGTCCCTGATGCGCGCGTTTTCGAAATCCAGCAACGTGTATTTCGCCAAGGCGTCGGCCAATCTGCGGCCCGAAGAATTGTACCGCGACTTGATGGATTTCGGTTTTGGCCAAGAGACTTCTCTGGCATACCCCAATCAGGTGGCGGGCATTTTGCGGTCGCCCACCGATTGGTCCGGGCGTTCGCTGCAAACCATTTCCATTGGTCAGGAAATTGCGGCCACCTCATTGCAACTGGGCATGGCCCTGTGCAGCGTGGCCAACGGCGGCATGCTCTACGCGCCGCGTTACATCAAGGAAGTTCGAAACGACAGGGGCCGGGTCATTGAGACGGTCCAACCGGTGCCCATGCGCCGGGTCATGGCCCCGCCTCTGTCGGCACTTTTGCGCGAAGCGATGTCTCGAGTGGTGGTTGACGGCACCGGCAAGGGCACCAGCCTGGACTGGATCGAAGCCGGCGGAAAAACCGGCACGGCTCAGATGAGTGTCGATGGTACGGGTTACACGCCAGGCGCTTACGTCGCCAGTTTTGCTGGCATGGTTCCGGTCGATGACCCTCGCTTGGTCGTCCTGACGGTGCTGGAACGGCCGCGGGGCATTGCACACTATGCCGCCGAAAGTGCCGTGCCGCTGTTCAAGTCCATCGTCTGTGATGTGCGCCGTTCGACCGATTGGCTCACGGATGTGCCGGGGCAACGCACGGCGCCTTTCCGGGCGTGCGACGTGCAGAAATTGGTGACTGTGCCCGACGTGATGTATCTGTCGGTGGCCAATGCGGCGCAGCGTCTCGGTGCCCAGGGTTTGGTCATTGCTGGCGCGGAAAAAGAGGGACAGATCATGCAGCAGATTCCGGCCGCGGGCACCCGCTGCCAGCCTGGTGCTTTGGTCACACTGTCGGTGGCAGAGAATGTAGTGGCCGACAATACAGCGGCCGAAAATGCAGTGACCGAAAATGAAGCCCCCAGGGGCGGAGCCTCGCCAGGCCTGTGTCCGGATTTTGCGGGTCTCAGCAATCGCCAGGTGCGCAGCCTGGCGGCGCGTCTGAAAGTGCCCGTCTCGGTAGATGGAGTCGGCTATGTCGTGAAACAGGATGTGCGCCCCGGCCAACATTGGGGGCGAAAGGGCGTGAGGGTAACCCTCCAGGGAGACCGTCTCTGATGAGCAAAAAGTTGCACAACCTGATCTCGGAGATTCCGGGGGTTGCCTTGACAGGCGACCCCTATTTGGCCATCAGCACCG
>JADGEP010000591.1 GCA_016744275.1 Candidatus Krumholzibacteriia bacterium
CGTGTCCCACATCTGTCCCATCCGTGCCACCTGTGCCACCATTCCGTGGCACGTCCCACTCTGGAAATCAAACCCGTGCCGGTGCCCGTCGTTGCCGTCCGACCACCTGTTCCGCCGGGTCTTCCAGATCCGATTCCTTGGACTTCAGGAACAAGCTGACAATGTCCGGATCGTAACGATCACCGAAGTTGTCCCGCAATACCTGCGCCACCGTCTCGCGGGGCATGGGCGAACGGCCTCCCGTGCCCAAAATCATCGCCACGTAGTTTTCCACCACCGTGACGACCCGCGCCGCCAGGGGAATTTTGCGGCCCTGCAGGCCCAGGGGAAAACCTTCGCCATTGAACCGTTCGTGATGGCAACGCACCACATCGACAATGGTCTGGGGCAGGTTCAGCCCGCCCAGAAGCTTCACGCCCACGGCAGGATGTTGCCGATAGACGGGCCACTGCGTCGGATCCATGTGCTCGGGACTGCCCATCAGGGCGTCCTCCTGTGCGATCAGGCCCACATCGCGCAGCAGGCAACCGTAAATCAGATTGCGTTCCTGCTCTGGCGGGAAGCCCATGACGTTGGCCAAACGGTGCAATTCGTCGCACATCGCCTGGGTCAATTGGTCGGAACCGTGGCACCGTTTTTCGCGCTGGGCGATCAACATGCGCACCAGATTCATGTTCACATCGGCGTTGTCGTGGGTATCGTCAAAGCGACTCAGCAGACGCGCCGTTTCCGTCAGCACATCTTCCAACAGGCCGCGGGGGTCTTCGTTTTGGAAGTTGCCCTCCATGGCGATGAACACCGTGCCGAGAAATTCCTGATCCCAATTCAGGCCAACGATCCAGGTGGATCCGGTCTTGGTCAGGGCCAGTTTGATTTCCTTGAAGAACGTGGGCAGGTAGGCCACCTCGACCGGACGTTCCATACTGCGGAAGAAATGCTGCAGTTTCTTCTCGCCCAGATTGGTGCCGCGCCATTGGTCGCTGTCGCCAAGAATGATCTGGGCGCGGTGCATCCGCGGCGCCAGAAAAGCCAGATTTTTCAGCGGCAGCACCTTGCCCACATGCCGGGCAAAAAGTCGCCAGAAATGGGGACGGTCTTCGGCTTCGGGCAGGTTCAAAGCCAGTTCCAACAACGTCTCGGCCAACGAGTCGTCGCTGCTTCCGGCCAAAGTCGGCGTCAGGTTGTCTTCAGCCACCGAAGGGGCAGCCGGATTCAGGCCGCCGCTCATATCGGCGGTGCGGCGCGACTCTTCGGTCCCGCCACCCTCGCGCCCCTGGTTCTCGACCAGCACCCGCATCAGCAGTTCGAGAGCAAAATGCTCGGCCACCGAATATTCGTTGTCTTGTCCGTCGCGATTCAAAAACAGAATCGCCGATAGGACTTCATCCCGCATAATCGGCAGAATGATATCGGGAGTGGTCTGCTCCAGCAGGCTGCTTTCGCGATCGCTCAGGTCCTGGGTCATGATGTCCAGCATGGTCATCGGCGCACCGATGTCCACCACTTGACGGGCAAAGTCCCCGTCCACATCCAGGGCCCAGTCATTGTTGGCGTCCAGCAGGACACCGTCCTGAACCGTCAGCAATAACGAATCATCGGCCAGGCCGTGACTGAACAGCAAATTGCCCAGGGCCTTGGCG
>JADGEP010000592.1 GCA_016744275.1 Candidatus Krumholzibacteriia bacterium
TCGCTGACCGCCGTAATATAGTGTCCGCGCAGGAACCTTGTGTCACGTTCTTGTAATAAGTTGTTAGAAAATTAACCTGCTGACAAATAAATCCGACAAAATGGGAGAAAAAATCCCACCTTTTTGTAGGATAATGAGACAACCTGTTGCTGTGTAGAGAGTAAGCAGGCTTGGTGGCGGTTTGTGCGCTGCCGACCCAGGGGCCGTTCAAGGGTCATCGGCCTTGGTGAGCAGGCATCCGGTCTCAAATGCGTTCGAAGAGTTGCCAGAGCACAACGAAAAGAACCACCCAAATTAATTTTTTCCCGATGCTGCGCAGCCAGCGGCGGCTGTCGGGTTCGGTCGGATGGGCGGCCAGGTATGGCATTTGTCCGGGCTCAGTCTGAGAGGTTGGGTATGCTGCTGGAGACGGTTTTTCGGCGGGAGTGGTCTTCGTCTCGGATTGGGATTTGATTCCTTTTTTCAGGGCTTTGAAACTGGCGACAAAGAAGGCGAACTGCAGCAGCCGCAATTTGCCGAAACCTTCGCCAATATGATTGCCATACCCGAGGACAAGAAGGCCCATCACCCCCCAGGCGATTGCCTTTTGAAAGTGCGACAATGATGATTTGTTGGGCGCCACTTTGTCTCCGGCGTTGACCATATCCGCTCCCTGTTTTTTTTGACCTGATCCCATACTAGCACATAAAAAGCCGCCGAGCCCATAGAGGCCCGGCGGCTGATTGCTGCCCTGGGTGGGGCTGCCTATTTCAGCAGAGTCACCCGCTTGGTATCCGTCTCGGTGCCAACGGTCAGGCGCGAGAAGTAGATACCCGAAGACAGTTCTGCCGGACGCCACATGATTTCATGCCGCCCCGCGGCCGTATCCTGGTCCACGAGGGTCGCGACCCGGCGTCCGGAAATGTCGAACACTTCCAGGCGCGCGTGTCCGGGTTTTTCCAGACTATAGACCAAGGTGGTGCTCGGGTTGAAGGGGTTCGGGTAATTCTGCGACAAGCCGAAGCGCAGGTTCGCCAGATCGCCCACTCCCGTCACTCCATTGACCCGCACCGCAGCCACCATGGTCAGTGTATCGACTGAACAGGCGTTGCTGACGATCAAGGTCACGTCGTAGGTGCCGTCGCTGAGATAGTTGTGCACCGGGTCGGCCACGGTATCAGTGCTGGCGTCGCCGAAGTCCCACAACCACGAGGTCGGGCTGCCGGTCGAGGCGTCGGTGAAGGTCACATCAATCGCAGAGGTGACCAACGTATCAGACACCGTGAAGGCCGCCGTTACGGGCATCTCCACCACGACCGCGCCGGTGACGGTCAAGGTATCAACTCCGCCAATTCCAGAGGCGATCAACCGCACATCGTAGGAACCAGGCGTGGTGAAGGTGTGAACCGGATGTTGCGCGTTGCCCTGGCCGCCGTCACCGAAGGTCCAACTCCAGGCGGTCACGTCATTGACCGATTCGTCGGTGAATGTCACTTCCAACGGCGCGCAACCGCTGGCCGGATTCAGCGAAAAAGCCGCCACCGGAGCCACAGTCGTTTCGACAGTGATGTGATCCACCAAGGTGACGGTGTTGTCGCCGCAGGCATTGGTAGCAGTCAATGAAACGGTGAATACGCCGCCGGTATTAAAC
>JADGEP010000593.1 GCA_016744275.1 Candidatus Krumholzibacteriia bacterium
CACCTGGCCCTGCTCGGTGATCACTACCACTCCACTGGCCAGCGAGGCCAGGATGGAAACCAGGCGACGATCCGGCGCCCGGCGTTCTCGTGAAATCTGGTTCTGGTAGAGAGCCAGCGAACCCAGCATGGCCTCGATCTCAGCCGGCGTGCCCTGAGGCAAGACTTCCGGCAAGAGGGAATTGCGGTCGGCAACCAGGTTCAGCACAGCAGTGCGGGTGCTCTCGATGCCGACGCCCAACCGACGCGCAGCCCACCAGACACGCACCAACAAAACCACCGCCGCCAGCCACGAAGCCCCGATCAGGACCTGCAGACTGAGGGCCGGCCGCATGCCCGTCATCATGTGGGGCAAAAGCGAAGCCGCACCCAGGGCTGCGCAGACGCCGGCCGCGATCATGCTGTTCTGGATCGTGCGGTAGGCAGGTTGGCGCATCGGTTTCCTTTGGGCCGGATAGTTGTGGAGATCTGATTCTAACAAGCCCTGGCCGATTTGTAGCGCTTTTTGTCGGAGAATCCTTTTGCCGCCGACAACGACGGTGGTAAAGTGAAATCCGGATCAACCCAAACGCCCAACCGGGGATTACCCAATGATCAAGAATCCCATCCTGCGAGCTTTGGCCGGTGTCCTGCTGGGCGCCTGCGCGAGCCTGAGCCTGACGATCAGCATTTTGCCGATGACCCTGCACCAGGCCGGGATCGGCGACGAAACCACTTTGGCCAGATTGCTCAGTCAATATTTGCCCCACGCCGCACTCATCTGGGCCGTGGGCGGCTGGGCCGTGACTCGCACTGGGTTTGCCTGGGGTGGCGGCTTGGTTCTGGGCACCACCGGCCTGGCCACCGGGCTTTTCCTGATGTTCGCAGCTTTGCACCCAGCAGCCAAGATCCTGGCGGTGGGCGGAGTGACCGGATTGATTTACGGCTTCCTCGGAGGCCTCCTGCTCTCGCGCCTGCTGGCGGCGCCGCCGGCCGCGGAACGGGAGCTGGCATGATCACCGAACTGCGGGACTTCATGCAGGAGCAGCACCCTTTTGTTTTGCTATCCGAAGCCGAGCAATCAAAAATTCACGCCTCGGCCACGAGCCGCACTTTACCCGCCGGTGCCGTCATTCTGGAACAAGGCGGCCCCACCAGCAGTTGCGTCTACCTGATCACCGATGGCACCGCGCGGTTGGAGCGCGATGCCCTGGCCGGACGCCGCCTCGAAGTGGGCGACAGTTTTGGCTTCCCCTCGATCATTGGCCAGAGCAGCCCCACAGCCACCGTCATCGCCGAGTCGCCCCTCACGGTGCAATGCATTCCCGCCGACCTCTTCACCGAACTCTTGAACAACACCGCCTTTGCCGAGTTCTTTCTCAAGGACCTCGGCGAACGCCTGCGCCTGGTGACCAATGGCGGGCCCACCAGTCTCGGCGGTCAGCTGACAGCCGAAATCGGATCCCTCGGCTTGCGCCCATTGATCAAAGTCTCCCCCGATGACACCGTGGCGGTCGCCGCGCGGGCCATGCGCGACGCGGGCGAAGCGGGCGGTTGCGAACGCCTGAAAGCCTCGGCCCCGGCTCCGGCGACATCAACCAACCTGATGCTGGGCGGCCTGAAACTGGACAGCGACCAAGTGTCCTGGCC
>JADGEP010000594.1 GCA_016744275.1 Candidatus Krumholzibacteriia bacterium
ACCTATGATTTGCAGCCAGAAATGTCAGCGGGCGAAGTGACCGATGCATTTGTTAAGGCAATTGGCGCCGGATATGATTTGATTGTTACCAATTTTGCCAACCCCGATATGGTTGGTCATACGGGTGATTTGCGGGCCGCGATTGAGGCGTGCGAAGCCGTAGATCAAGGATTGGCGCGGGTTGTGGCCGCGATCAATCAAGTCGGGGGCGCTATGATTGTTACTGCGGATCACGGGAATTGCGAAACGATGATCGACCCGGAAACGGGCGGGGCACATACGGCACATACGCTGAACCCGGTGCCTGTAGCGCTTGTCGGTGGGCCTGCTGGGGCTGTTCCTACGGGTGGCGTCGTTGGACGATCTGATCGCCGGCACAAGTTGGTGGCTGGCGCCTTTGGCCCGAATCGGAGTGCCGGTGGCGGATTTTGGCCTGATGCTGGCGGTGGCCCTGGGCACAGCCCCGGTGGTGCTCGGAGAAGGGCGCCGCATCGAAATGGTGCTGCGCCTGCGGCGTGGCGGCGGGCAGCAAGCCGGAGGTGGGCACGCCTTGTCGCGTTGGATGCGGCGCATCGTTGACCGGGCCCAATTGGTGGTGCCGCTTTTGGAAACCCTGGGGCGCCGCGCCGAAGCCCTGAGCCTGAGTCTGCGCCGCCGAAGGCCCGCGCCTGGCCATCAGGCCCGTTTCCTGTCCCCGGCCGAGACCATCATCCTGGCCGGATGGGCCGCTTTGTTGATCTGGTCACCGTGGTAGAGCCAATAATAAGAGGACTGTTGATGACCGATAGCCAGCAAAACGAACAATCAGCGGGGGCCCCGGGCGCATTCAGGCCCTTTGAGGGCATCCGCCTGCGGTTGGACATCGCCTATGTGGGGCGCGAATTCCACGGCTGGCAGATTCAGCCCGAATTGCGCACCGTCCAGGGCGAATTGCGGCACTATTTGACTCGACTTCTAGGCCGCGAGGCCATTCCGGTCGCGGCCGGACGCACCGATGCCGGAGTGCACGCGCGCCGGCAAGTCGCTCACCTGACCGTGCGCGACGAACGGGAATTTGAACGGGTCGACCGGGCCTTGGATCGGATGTGCGCCGGGGACCTGGAAGTCACTGGGGTGCAACAGGTTTCTCCAGATTTTAACGCGCGTTTTTCTGCCACCGCTCGGCGTTATTCGTACCACCTGATCCAATCGCGGGACATATTTCGGCCTCACGTGTGGCATGTCTATCGCCAACTGGACCGCGCTGCCATGGATGCGGCGGCGGGCCATCTGGTAGGCCGGCATGATTTCACCACGTTTTGCAAGGCGACCTCCCTGAAAGAGGACAACCATTGCGACGTGAGTCTTTGCGCCTTTGAATGGTCGGGCGATTCGGCTATCTTCCACGTGAAAGCCAACCGCTTCCTGCACCACATGGTCCGCAACCTGGTGGGCCTGATGGTGGAAATCGGCAGCGGCGAGTGGACCCCGGACGAAGTGCCGGGACTGCTGGCGGCCCGGGATCGCAGCGGCATCGGACGCATGGCGCCGGCCCACGGCCTGTTTCTCGAAGAAGTGGATTACCCCGAGAGTTTCCTGAATCCCGCCTGGCGGGACCCACGTTTTGCCATAC
>JADGEP010000595.1 GCA_016744275.1 Candidatus Krumholzibacteriia bacterium
GATCATTGGCGAGTACACCCGTGACGAAGACCTCGTGGTGAACGCCCAGAAGGCCAAGCAACTGTCCAACATGCGGGCCAGTGGCACGGATCGGAAAATGAAGGTCGCGCCGCCCATCCGGATGAGTCTGGAAGAGGCGTTGGAGTACCTGAATCACGATGAGTATGTGGAGATCACGCCCAAGACTATCCGGCTGCGCAAGTCGATGTTGGATGAAAACGACCGCAAGCAGGCGGCCAAGCGTTTGAAGCTGTCCGACGGCGCGACCTAGGAGAGAGCCATGGTATTGCTGGAATTTGCGATGTATCCGACGGACAAGGGCGCCAGCGTCAGCGAATACGTGAAGCGCAATCTGGAAATTATCGACGACAGTGGTTTGCCTTACCAGTTGGGGCCCATGGGTACCTGTCTGGAAGGCGAATACGACGAGGTCATGGCCGTGGTGAAGGCCTGCCACGACCGGATGTCAGCCGACTGTGGTCGCATTGCCTGCACCTTGAAATTCGACGCTCGGGCTGGACACAGTGGCCGGTTGGAGAGCAAGGTCGAAACCCTGGTGCGCAAAACCGGTCGCGATCTGAGCACCTGAGATGCGGGCGGATCTGTCACCACCGCCGTGGGCGACCCACCTGTTGAGTGATTTGACGGACTGGCGCAAGGCGCCGCTGCCGGTGGCTGAACTGAAGCCATTTGACCTGCCGGACGACGCCTACTTTGAGTACGCCTGGCAGGATGCCGCTGGTGAAAAGCATCCCGACCCCGACAATGCCAACCCTTTGTTGAACCCCTGGTGGAAATTTGCCTCGCATCTGACGGGGCCCGCGTACCGGCCTGACAAATGGGTGGTTGGCGAAGGCGTGCGTCCCCAGGGGCGAGTGCTGCGTTTGCGGGTGCCTACTCGCCATTTTGGAGCTGACCGGCAGCTGTTGGTCTACACACCGGCGGGCATGGGTGAGTCAAAGCTGCCTGCTATCTATTTTCAGGACGGTAAGGCCTACTACGGTTGGGGACGGGTTTGCCAGACTCTGGACCGCATGATCGCGGCGGGTGAAGTGGGGGCGGCTCATTTGGTCTTCCTGACGCCATCCCAACGCACGGTGGAGTATGCGTTCAACGACGATTATCTGGCCCATGTGGTGGACGAGGTGCTGCCGGCTGTCGAGGCCAGGGTTCAGTGCAATGGCAGGCGCACCGCGTGGGGAGCCAGCCTGGGTGGATTGTGCAGCGCACATTTGGCTTGGGCCCATCCCGATTTATTCCAGCAGGTGGTGAGCCAGTCAGGCGCGTTTTTGTTCTCGCCGGATATGGATTTTGAATTCCCTTTTGCCGGCAATGAAAGTTTTCGTCGGCAGGTGGAAAGCGATGGGGCACGCCCGCTGAGGTGGCATCTGGATTGTGGGCGACTGGAATGGTTGACGGCCAGCAATGCGCGGTTGGCCGACGCACTGAATCGACAGGGGGCTGAGGTGAATCACCTCACCCGAAGCGCGGGGCACAACTGGGTCAATTGGCGCAATGGATTGTCAGACGGGTTGCGTTTTGCGCTGCCGCGCTGATGGCCAGCATTTCAGATGATACGAAAAAGCCCCGCGTTGATCGCGGGGCTTTT
>JADGEP010000596.1 GCA_016744275.1 Candidatus Krumholzibacteriia bacterium
TGCCCGGACCGCATTGCGGCCCACGGTGCCAGCACCAATGACAACAACCTCAGCAGGCGGCACTGCAGGAGCGCCGCCCAGCAGAATGCCCAGTCCCCCATGGTCCGTTTGCAGATACCGCGCCGCGATCTGGGGCACGATGCGGCCCGCGATTTGTGACAGCGGGCGCAACGCCGGCAGGTTGCCGCGATCATCCTGGATGGTGACAAAGTCGATGGCCGTGCAGTTGCGGCTGAGCAGGATATCGACCAGAGCCGGATCGGCCACCGCCATGTGCAGAGCCGACATCAGGATTTGGTTTTCCCGAATCAGCGGGTAGGATTCCGGGGCGGGTCGATCGACCATCACCAGCAGATCCGACCGGCCGTAAACTTCGTCCGGAGAATGCACGATGCGAGCACCGGCTTCTTCATAAGCATGGTCCGGAAAAACGGCCCCCAGGCCGGCCCCTTTTTCCACCACCACTTCAGCCCCGCGACTGACGAGGTTGCCCACCGCTCGGGGCGAGAGGCCCACTCGGAATTCGTCCTGGGTCCGCGACCGCGGAATGCCAATGATCATCTTGTCGTCTCCCTGAAAATGAGTAAGGCCGGCCACACGAAACGCGGGCCGGCCTCTTTGCCTTTGTTGCTGCCCGAGGCTAGCTGTTCTTCACAAAATCATAGCCGCGCCGGAACGCCTCCATGTTCATGTCGATCAGGCTCTTTTTCTTGATGATCGCGCGCAGAGTATCTTCGCAGAACTCCGGCGTGAAAGCGCCGGTCGCTGCGACCAATGCTCCCAGAATCACGACGTTCGACACCTTGGCCGTTCCCACTTCGTCAGCAATCTTACTGGCGGGAATCAGAACCACGTTCAAACGATCAGCATCCGGGCGACCCTCGACCACGGTGGTATCGACGATGATCGTGCCACCATCGACCACATCGGCCTCGAAGAGATCCAGCGAAGGCTGGTTCATGACCACCAACAGGTTCGGATGATCCACCAAAGGCGTGCCCACCCGTTCCTTGGCCAGGTTCACCGAGCAGTTCGCCGTGCCGCCGCGCATTTCCGGACCATAGGCCGGGAACCAGCTGACGTTCTGACCGCCACGCATGCCGATTTGGGAAAGGAATAGCCCCAGGGTCAGGATGCCCTGGCCACCAAAGCCCGCGAACTTGCAGTTCAGATCTTCGGGCAAGGTCACTGGAACCACCTCTCCCACCGCGCTCTTCATGCGGTCGAGATAGGCGTTCACCTTGTCGGTATCAAAATCTTCGTAGGTGCGGTCCCAATCACCTTCGTCCCGCAAATCGCTCTCGTCGCGGAATACGCCCAAGGGGAAGACTTTGAGCATGTCATCGACGAGCCAGTCACGGGCATTGACGGAATCCATTTTCCAGCCAGTGGGGCAGGCGGAGACCACTTCAACAAAGCTGTAGCCCTTGCCCTCGGACTGGATGCGCAGCGCCTTCTTGATGGCCTTGCGGGCCTTCATGATGTGCTTGCTGTGCCCGATGGCCACGCGCTCGATGTAGGTCGGCGCCGACAGCGTCGCCAGCATCTCAGCCATGCGGATCGGATTGCCGTGCATCTGTTCGGTGCGTC
>JADGEP010000597.1 GCA_016744275.1 Candidatus Krumholzibacteriia bacterium
CGGCGAAGACGGTTTTGGGCCGCGGATCGGAGATGCGCCGGAATATGGAACACACCAGCGCGAAGACGTGCAGTGCGATGGCGTTTGGATCCTTGCAGAAGATACTGGGCTGGATGATCGGGGCCTGGCAGGCCCGCAACGGTATGACGCGGGCTATGAGGTCGATGGCGACCGTCCATTTCCGTTGATCAACGGCACCGCCGGCAATTCGCGTGAGGATGATGAAGATTTGGATGGTGATCGAACTCTGGACCGCGACAGTGGATATTTTACCAATACGATCGATCTGCGGCACACCAATCCAGAGATCGATGTGGTCCTGGATTACGAACACGTGGAGGGCCTGATTGCCGGTGGAATCGCCTGGCGCAAGTACAGCTTGCTGCTCGGTGACAGCCTGCCCGTCATGGGAACCGTCGAGCCCGATGCCAGCCGAATCACCCATTTGCGAATCTGGTACGAAAACGACGAGCCAGGCGCCCCGGATGTGGTGCATCTGCAGTTTTCCGGATTCCGGTTTGTGAAATAGCGCAAAAGTCGTATTTGGCCACCAAAGCGGTGATTTGGCCAAGAATCCCCTTGTTTAGACAACTCCATTTGTGGTATGATTTCATTTGGTAATGATTTGTCAGGGTGCCGAGGTTTGCTCAGCGCGCGCTAACCGCCTGGAAAGAGGCGGGGATTGCTGATCTGTGCCGCGTACGCGTGCCCAAAACCGACCAATACAGGGGATTGAGCTACATGAAGGACTTCTCGCCCATGATTGTCCGTTTCTTAACTGTCTGGATGCTCTTGGTCTCGTTCATCGCCGCTGGCTCGGCAACGGCCGGACCCACCGGCGACATCTCCTGGCATTCCGTACTGGCGGTCGACAGCGTGGGGCAGGTTGAAGCCTTGAGCCCAGCCGCCGATTTGCTGGCCGTTGAGTTGGGGCATCACCGGGAGACCGGGCAGGCCGTCTTGCGCTTCAGTTTTCTGGCCATGTCTGAAGATGTGCCCGGTGGCCTGGCCCGTGCTTTTGTCGCCGCTGACCGCCCGCGCTCCATCGGCGTAACGGTGCAGGACAATGGGCAGGCAGGGAAACTCAACTCCCGTATGCTGGCTGATTTCGCTTTGGTCCCGCAGGCCAAACGTTACGCCGCGCTGACCTCTGATAAAACCGCCGCGGCCCGCTTGTGGACCACCGCTACTGATCCCGACGCCATCTACCTTGATCTGCCCGAAGACCCGACCTCTGCCAGCGCGCCTTGGAGCGTGACGGTGACAACCACCCAGCCCAACGGTGTCGGTGAAGTGGTCACGGCGAGCTATCCGGCGGCCAAGGCTTTTGAAGCCAACTGCGCCTTTGTGCTGCATGGCAATCAGGGAATCGGTTACACCGACGTGCTGGCGGGGCGCAGTGATGATCTGGCCGGTTCGGGATTCGACGAAGCCCTTGAGGCCCACGAGAACAACAACATCCCGGGCAACTTTCACCTGAGCGGCACGCTGATGACGTCGGCCGAGTGGGCGGCACGCAACGGCGACCCGGTGGATTTTAATGCCTGGTTGGCCTCAGGTGTGACGGCTGGTTGGGCCGGCATGGTCA
>JADGEP010000598.1 GCA_016744275.1 Candidatus Krumholzibacteriia bacterium
GGGTGACGGCTGAAACCGGACTCGAATTCGAAAAGAACGGCAACGGGGCGCGCAACTGGATCAAAGCCGATGCGGTGCTGGCCAAGCCGGTGCGGTTTGAACAGATCCAACGGGAGTTGGACCGGTTGGGGGTGCGCCATGAGTAGCGATCAGGTGCTGCGATTGCTGGTGGCCGATGACGAACCGGGCATCCGGCAGGGAGCCAGCCGGGCGTTGCGCGGCTTGAAAGTGGGCCTCGAGGGCGATGAACAAGAGTGGTTATTGCAAGTCGAAACCGCAGCCACTGGTGATGAGGCGCAGGAACGCCTGGCCGCCGAGCCGTTCGATATCCTTTTGCTGGATCACGCGATGCCGGGTTGCACCGGCATGGAGATTCTGACCGAATTGCAGGAAAACAACTCCGAAACGCTGACAATCATGATCACGGCCTACGCCTCGCTGGACATGGCGGTGCGGGCAACCAAGCAGGGCGGGTTCGATTTTCTGGCCAAACCATTCACACCCCTGGAGTTGCGCAGTGTCGTGACCAAGGCAGCCCTGCATCTGCTGGCTGACCGGGCGGCCAAACGTCTGGCCCAGGAGAAGCAGCGGGTGCGCTTCGAATTCCTGTCGGTGCTGGCCCATGAATTGAAGGCTCCTTTGGGTGCGGTCGAAGGCTACTTAATGTTGATCGACGAAGACGTCGTGGCGGGAGTGCCCGAAGATGCGAAAGCCATCGTGGGTCGCTGCCTGAAACGCCTGGGCGGCATGCGCAAATTGATCTACGATCTTTTGGATTTGACCCGCATCGAATCGGGCCACAAGGAACGCGTGCTGGAGCCGGTTGACCTGCCTGGGGTGGCTGGCCGCGTACTCGAGACGTTTGCTCCCGAAGCCCAGTCTCGAGACATCACCATGAGCATCGCCACCAGTGGCAAAACGGTGATGCTGGCTGATGAAGGCGAGCTGGAAATCATCCTGAACAATCTTGTTTCCAACGCCGTGAAATACAATCGACCGGGCGGACAAGTGCGGGTGAATATTGACGGCGGCGACAAGTCGATTCAATTGGCGGTGAGAGATACGGGCATCGGCATGAATCCGGAAGAGCTGGAACGGCTGTTCGGGGAATTTGTCCGAATCCGCAATGAGCGCACTCGCGACATCATGGGCAGCGGCCTGGGTTTGAGTATTCTGCGCCGCTTGGCGTTGCTCAATGGTGGGGACGTCAACGTCAATAGTGTCGAAGGGAAAGGCACCACCTTCACCGTGACGATGCCTTTGAAACAAGAACAGGCAGAAGTCTCTGAAACCTCGGACCTGTGTGGAGAAACGGCATGACCAAAGCAGCGCAGCCCCGCATCGACGAAAATGTGATCGCTACCAGCCTGGCATCCGGTGCCGAGTCCGAAGCGCAACAGGTGCGCGACGTGCTGGCCAAGGCGCGTCTGATGAAGGGCCTGGACGCCAGCGACGTGGCCGTGCTCAGTCATGCTCGAGATCCCGAATTGCTGGCCGAACTTTTTGAAGCCGCCCGCACCGTCAAGGAAGAGATCTACGGGCAGAGATTGGTACTGTTCACGCCTCTGTACGTGTCCAATTTGTGCG
>JADGEP010000599.1 GCA_016744275.1 Candidatus Krumholzibacteriia bacterium
CGGGTGGAGGCCGCGAATGCACGGTGTGCAATTGGACCGGGCGCCATTTCCGCACTTTTATCTCGGCTGATGAAGTGATTTCTCAGTGTATCTGCCCCGGATGCGGCTCCTTTGATCGTCACCGCCAACTGGTGCTCGGCGTGCGCCGGGAACTGGCCCAGCGCAAGGGCTGGACGCCCGACGTGATGGTGGGCTTCAGCCTGTCGACGGCCATGCGCTTTCTCTTGGAGCACGAAGGCCTTGCCCGCTGTTTCCGCACGGATATTGACGCCGACGACAAGCGATTCGCCCCCGATACGGTGGCCGACCTGCGCCACGCGCCTTTTGCCGACGGCTCGGTGGATTGGGTGTTTTGCAGCCACGTGCTGGAGCACATTCCCGAGTTGGAAATGTGTGTCGATGAGATCTTCCGCATGTTGAAACCCGGCGGCACCGCCTGGATCCAGGTGCCTTTTGAGCCAGGCCGGGCTCACAGCCGCCGCATCGAAATCGATCCTCACCGGGCCCACGCCCACGCCTGGCAATTCGCTCCGGATTTTGGCAATCTGCTGACCCGACCGGGTTGGACGGTGACCGAAGTGGTGGCCGGTGATGAGGTCACTACCGAGGAGCGCTACCGGTATGGCATCGACCCCTTGGAAAGGTTTTGGCTGGCCCGCAAATACTGATAAATCTAAGGAATCCTTCAATTTCTGCCGATATCGGATGAGCGGCCGGGGTGTGCCCAGTCGCCTACCCGGGACAGCGCCATGAACTCTGCCGATGTTTTTGCCCAAATCGAAAAAATGGGCGAATTGCCCAGCCTGCCGCAGCACTTGCTGCAAATCCAGCAAGTCGCCACCGACTCCAAGGCCAATGCTGATGACCTGGCTCAATGCATCCTGCGGGATCAAGCCCTGACCATGCGCGTATTGCGGGTGGTCAACAGCGCCATGTACCAACGGCGCAACCAAGAGGCCACGCGCACGGTGCGGCGTGCGGTGATCATCATGGGTTTCGAAACGGTGCGCAAACTGGCCCTGGGGCTTTCGGTATTTGACATGATGAGCAAGCTGTCGCGCTCGCCCTATTTGGCGACGATCACGAAACACAGTCTGGTGAGTGCGGGTTTTGCCCAGGTGCTGGCCGAAGCGACCGGCCGGGTCATGCCCGAGGAAGCGTTCGTCACCGCCTTGATCCACGACGTGGGCAAAGTGGTGCTGCTGGAGTGTTCGCCTGAAGCGATGGACAACGTGCTGCATGATAAAGCCGGCGGCATTCCCGCGCTGGAAGCGGAGCGCCGCTTTTTTGGCATCACCCACGACCGGGCCGGCCGGCGTCTGGCTGCGCGTTGGCGGTTGCCTATGGAACTGCAGAATGCCATCGGCGATCACCATGACATCGACCCTCTGAATCCGCCGCGAAATCTGGACCCCATGCTGGGGGTGATTGTCTACGCCAATGCCCTGAGCCGATTCACCAATGATCCGGAAGATGCCGAAACGCAATACCGCCTGGTGCGCAAGGCTTGCAAGGCGCTGGGCATTTCGGCCCCAAAAATGGACGACATCCAGGCCCGCGTTTGTCAGGAAATCCCGGACTTGG
>JADGEP010000059.1 GCA_016744275.1 Candidatus Krumholzibacteriia bacterium
CGGTTGCCCTGGTAATTGTAGACGGCATCAGTGTGGACCATTTCCTTGGCGTCCACCGGATCGTCAAGGTGCCATTGCAGCAGCACCGCAAGCAGGCCCATGTAGGCGGTCGAACCGTTGCCGCCGGTGTTCGAGTTTTGAATGAGGGTCAGGTTGTCGGTCAGGATCAGGTCGGGTTCCGATACGCCCGTCACACCGTGGTTGCCGCCTTCATAGCGCACATCCATATAGAAAAGCGCACGAGCAACGTCGCCGCGGCGATCCCACCAGGTTTCCCAATAGGTGGTGCTGGCCCAGTTGGACCAACCGGGGTAGGTGCCCGCTCCGCCGCCTACGCCGTTGTTGATTTCGGTGGTGTATTCGGTGCCGCTGCCACCAGCGGTGCCGTAGGGCTTGTTGCTGCGTGAAGAATTGCGGCTGTCGTTGCTGATGAAGAGATGATGGCAATCGGTGTAGGGATAGTTGGTGCTGCCGTCATTGGGAAAGCCATAACTCTTGGGCCAGGAATGCTCCCGGTTGTAATCCGTATTGCCAGCGCCCCATTTCTGGTAACTGGCGTTCAGGTAGATGTCCAGCACGCGGCTGGTATCGTTGGGGTCCTGGTCGGCTTCTTCCAACACATTCCAGGTGTCGGTGGCAGACGAGGTGTAGGGAATTCTGGTGTGGTCGTCGATGATGGCATGAAGTGAGGCGCGCAGGGTGGCGGTGTTCGTTTCGTCGACAGAGTTGTAGTAGCCCGCTGGGGCGCCTTTGTCGCTATCCTGGCCGGTAAGGTTGCCCGGCGAAGTCAGGGTGGATTCGGGATCATGGGAACAACCAGCGATGAGCAAGGCCAGCAATAGGCCAACTGTTAATAGAATTTTGCGGGAGGAGACGAGCATACTGAACCTCCGAAAAGTACCATAGATAGTGGGGTGGTCCGCGAGATCCTACTGGGGGCGTGGGGTATAGGCAAGCACAGATTGGCGCTAAGTCAATTGTTGACAGAGGGTTTCATTTTCACTTGAGTTTTGGGCAGGCGTTCGCTCTAGGCGATCTCCGGATCCAGTTGCCGCAACCAGCGATAGAGTGTGACTCGTGAGACACCGAGGTTGCGCGCCACGCGGGCCTTGTTGCCACCTGTCCGTTCAATCAGCGCCGTCAATGAGGCGAAGGTCATGCCTGAGGGATGGTGATTGGCATCGCGGGAAGGAGCGCTTTCCTGAAATTCGAGCCCGGCACGTTCGGCCGATTCCACTTTTTTCAAGGCCATCGGCCGCCCCAGGTCTCGTTGCAACCAAGCCTGTTGGGCGACGGCTTCCAGCTCGTTGGCATTGCCGGGCCAGTGGTGCTCCGTAAGCAACTCCAAGGCACTAAAATCCAGCAAGGCTCGGGTGGGCAAAGTTGATCCCTCAAGGCGGCTCAGAAAATGGTCCACCAAGGGGACAATGTCTTCGATCCGTTCTCGCAAGGGTGGCACGTTCACTGACATCAGGCGCAAGCGGAAATACAGGTCCTGACGGAAACGGTTTTGATCCGCCAACCGGGCCAGATCCGTTTCCGTAGTCGCGATCACGCGCACGTCAGCTTTTTCTTCACGCCCCCCGCCTTCCGGCCGGTAGATGCCTTCCTGAATCAGGCGCAGAAGTTTGCCCTGCAATTCGCGTGGCAATTCATCGACCCCGCCCATGAACAAGGTGCCGCCTTCGGCCTGTTTAACCAGTCCTGGTTCGATGGTGCCCTGTTGGCCCACCTTGCCAAAAATTTCCTGTGCCAGGAGATCCACCGCCGTGGCGGTGCAGCATACCCGGATGAACGGTTGTGCCCCTCGGGGACTGTTTTCATGGATGCGGTGGGCCAGCAATTCCTTGCCAGTACCCGGTTCTCCACCGATCAAAACGGGGGTGTCATACCGTGCGAACCCGTCACAACGCCGCAGTGTTTGCTGCATGGCCTGGGAGACGGCGATCACCCGACTGGAGGGTGCCCGGCGGGCGGAAAACGTGCTGGTATTCAACTTGTGATCCGGCCCCACCAATCGCCGTTGCGCCAAAGCGGCCAGATGCTCGGTGATTTCGCGGGACATCAAGGGGCTGTCCAGTTCCTGATTCAATTGCTGGGCGCGCAACCCGTGTTGCCAGGCATCCTCAAGCACGGTGTGGCTGAGGCCCGAGACCTGGCCGGCGTCGATCTGTCGGGTCAACAACTGCGACAATTCAAAACTGGCGACCATGGTCTCGAACCGGGCGGTCAATCCGTGCAAACCTTCCAGAGCGGACTCGAGTTGGCGGCGCGCCAGTTTCCAACGGCCCTGATTCCCGGCATTCACGCCCAGGCAACGCTGGGTCACGGCCGTTTCATATTTGTCGCCCACAGAGCGGCACAATTCCAAAGCCTCGTGCAGGATGGATTCGGCCTCTTGCGGCCGGCCTTCCAGGTCGAGACATTCGCCGCGCCGGCGAGTCAGCTCCATGACCAGGTCGCCACGTGGAGCCAATTGCCGCGCCACTACCAGCCCACGGGCGTAATATTGCCGCGCCTCGGCCGGGTGCCCTTCATCCCGGAATACATCACCCAAAAATTCCAGGGCCAAGGCTTCTTCGCGGGCCATTTTGTGCTGTCCCGCCAGAGAGTAGGCATCAAGCAGGGCCGAACGGGCGCCAAAGAATTCGCCCTGCAGGCGGCGCACATTGCCCAGGGCCACCAGGGCCCGGCAAGTCATGTCCGCGTGATTGACGACCAGCTTCAGTTCTTTCTCCAACAACTCGACGGCCAAATTGTAATCGCCCTGCTTGTAGCAGACGATGGCCAGATTCTGATAGTTCTGCGCCATGCGCAAGCGCGCGTCGAGCCGCGTATTGATGCCGAGGCTTTTTTCAAACCAGCGCCGTGATTCATTCAACCTGCCCAGGGAAAGGCAGGTCCAGCCCAGAAAGTTGGCGGCCACGGCACAACGTCCGGGCTCATCCAGCACCGTGAAAGCCGAACAGGCAAACTCGACGTGGCTCATGGCCTCTTCCAAATCACCCTGCCACCGCAGCGCGGCGCCGATTATCAGCCGCAATTCGGCATGATTCACGTCGGCGGGGTCGTTGCAAATTTCCAGCAAGGCCGCGGCTTCGTCCTGGATCGGTTCCAGTTCATTGCCGTAGAGGCGGGCATTCAGCGAGATGATTTGACCGCCGAGATCATCGGCTGCCAGGTGCCCATTGCTTTGGGCGGTGGCCAACCAGGTCAAGGCGGCGTCCGGGTTCTTTTCTTCGATGAGACACCAACCACGCAGCAAGACACACTCGCGCAGTCCTGGCTGGGAGTCGTTCTTGACCCGGTCAAAAAACTGATCCAGTTCCGCGAGGGCTTCGGTGATCCGTCCCTGGCGGTAACAGAGACGGGCTTCATGGAAGGCCGGCGGGCGGGGGGCGTCACCGGGCGCACGGGCGCTGCTTGCAGCCGGCGCGGTGGGCTGGGTCTTGCGCAACTCACGGCGCATAGTGCGACCTCCCCTCAGCGATCAGGCTGTTGAGTCCAGCTCGCCACCAGGCCTGAGGCAAGAAGATGAACGTGCCCTGCCCTGGTTGTCCCGACCCGATATATACGGGGATGAGTATGGTCTTGCTGTCCAGCTGGTAGAGAGAGGTTCCGGCACTGGCATCGACATCAGGCTTTCTGGTGCCCGAGCTGCCGCCATCAACGCCATCAATGGATGGGTCGAGCACGCCATCGCCCGGATCACCTTCGTGCCGGTCGGTGTATTCGTACGGATTGGAGGCGCCGGCAAAAGTTGGGATCAGGGCGGCCAGGAAAACCAGAATTGCGGGGACCAACAAAGCGGCCCGCAGGCGTGACGAAACACGGCTTGCCATAAATATGGGGCTCCTGGGAGGGGGAGCGAGGTCCCGATGAGCCGGAAGAGGTCCTTCTGATCCGGAGGGAGGGGGCTGTCGAGGCCGGCACTTCAGGTTCCTGGGTGGCCCGGGTAGTCGTCCTTGGCGAGGGCGACTCCAGAGGTGCTGTTCCCATCCGCAGCGAGTTACGAACAGAAATGCAGGTTATCATTTATCTGACAAAACGGTCAAGATTATTTTTGTTATCAACACTATAGGTGAAGAGTTGTAAGCAATTTGGCTTTTGTGAGCGGTGTTGTATTTGATAAAAAGTAATAAATGTGTAATAGAGAAGGTGTCACATTGGCACGGCAAATTGGCTGGGCAAATATTTCCGGTTGAAGAAAACTTCAAGGTGCCGAGGGGGATCGGTGTGTGGCCCGGCGGCAAAAAGATCCCACTGCTGACACGGCGGGCCGGGGCACCATACGAAACCAAAAACGGAAGAACCCCGATATTTTGACGCGAAAAAAACAGACTTTTGGGTGCCGAGCCGCCTTCGAAGAGCCTTCCCGAGAGGCCGCTTCACCATGAAAATAGAATCCATTGCCGAAATGCGGTTGCTTGTGCCATTGTCCCGACGGCTTGGGAAGCTTGGCAAATGGACGTTGTTGGTCACCAAATAGGCCATGGATATTGCCTTTGGGGAATCTCCGCTCATTTGACGCAATTGTCGGGAACCTTGAGCTACGAGCGGAATCAAAGCCCATTGAGTCCGAGTGATTCGGGGAAACCAGGTTGTGAAAAAAATCGCAGACGCCTGTCGATTTTATAGGGCGTCCGGGCAGGTCGCAGGCTATATTTCTCCCACTAAAATGCTGGTCGAATTGAACGAGGATTTGCGTTATTTCCACCCAGCGGTGGAGATGCGCAGCCCCCAAGCTTCTGGATGGTCATCGTGAAAGGCTTCTTCAAGAATCCCGTCATCGCCTTCCTTTCTTCCCTCAAACTCAGTGCATTCCTGCTGGTGATTGTCGCGGTGGCTTCGGCCCGGGCGACCTTCATTGAATCGGATGTGGGGCGAGATGGTGCCTATGATCTGGTCTATGCCGCTACCTGGTTTGAGGTGGTGCTGGGCCTGATCATGGTGAGCCTGTCGCTGCTGTTCATCAAGCGCTGGCCCTACAAACCTCAACAGTGGGGATTCATGCTGGTCCATTTGTCGATCATCGTGATTCTGATCGGCGCGGCCATGACCCGTTATATGGGATACGAAGGCATCATGCCTATTCGTGAAGGCGCCACGGCCAACTTTGTGTATTCGGACAGGGCCCATTTGCAGGCGACCCTGGGCAACCAGACCGCAACCTTTCCGGTGCGTTTGTGGAAGCCGGATGCCAACGACATTTGGCAGAAGATTGTGCTGCAAGGGGTGGACTACGAGCTGGGCGTGACCGAGTACTGGCCGCACTTCACTGAAGTGTATCAAGAGGGCCCCGGTGGTCCGGCCGGATTCAACTACACCGTGACCGGTCACGACCATGGCGGCGGCCACATGTTGATGCAGGGCGACAAGGCGACCATCGGCACGGCCGACGCCCGTTTCATTGACGGTGATTTCAGCGGCGCGATGTCCGCGTCCCGCTACGGCGACCTGCGGGTGAACATCGATGGCGAATCGTGCTCCTTCCCCGTTGAGCCCACCAGTGATGAAGCGGTTGTCTGCAATGGCTACCGCTTCAAGGTGGTCGAATTCCAGTCGGCTTTCCACGTTGGTGGCGATGCCAATCTGGACGGCCCGCTGACCAACCCGATGATCAAGGTGGCCATCACCGCTCCGGATGGCACCAAGGGAGATCGCACCTTCTTCGCCTTCCATCCGGATTTCTCCATGGGCCACAGTGGCGCCGAAGACGGTTTTTCGGACTTGAACATGATGTACGCCCTGAACCGGGGGCTGGAATTCGCCGGCGGTGGCGAGACCGGCTTGCGTGGCCGCGCTTCGATTGCCTTGACCAGCAAGGACATGAATTCCGGTGATGAATTGGCAATTCCCGCAGGTGAAGAATTCATCGTGCGCGAAGCCGTCACCTACAGTGATACCAGCGGCGACATCAGCTTCACTCCCATGAAGATCATGACTTCCGTGGTGCTGGCGCCGGCTCACAGCGACAACGCCAACAACCGCGCGGCGGCCCGTCTGGTGATTCGCGACAAAAACGGGAATCAGGCTGATGCGGTGTGCATGAAACGGGATAGGCCCAAGCCGGTGATGCTCAATGGCGAACGATTTGAACTGTCTTTTGGTCCGGTCGTGAAACAACTGGATTATGCCGTCCGGTTGGATGACTTCGTACTCAATACTTATCCCGGCAGCGACAACCCGGCGACCTACGAAAGCTACGTGACCCTGCTGGACGAGGAGAAAGGGGTCGAGAAGAAAGTGCACATCTTCATGAACCATCCCATGACCCACCGAGGCTCGAAGCATTTTCAGTCTTCGTACGATCAAGATCGTGGCGGCACTATTCTTTCGGTGAACCATGATCCGGGCAAGTGGCCCACCTACTTTGGCTATTTCCTGATTTCGTTGGGTTTCATCCTGATCATTGCCAAAGACACCTTGTTTCCGACCAAGAAGAAGGCCAAGAAGGCCGCGGCCACTGCGGTGGCGGCGATGATCGCCACCATGGCGCTGATTGGCGGCGCCGGCGATGTGTTGGCCCAGGACCATCCGACCGGCGACAATACCGGCACCAGCAGCACCACCAGTGGCAATGCTGGTCACAGTGCCAACGACGGCCACAACCACGCCCCAATGCCGGCGTCCGGATTTGTCGCCTTGAGTGACCCGGCTCGCGACATGGCGTCGAAGCTGATCGTGCAGGATTACCGAGGACGTATGAAGCCCCTCGATACCATGGCTCGCGAAATGGTCATGAAGGTGGCCCGCAAGACGAAGTTTGAAGGCCGCCAACCGGTGGATCAATACCTCAGTTGGTCGTTGAATCCAACCTTCTGGTGGGACAAGCCCGTCATCTCGCTGGCCCGCTCACCGGGACTGAAAGACATGCTGGGCGTCAGCCATGAGACCAACTTTGTCTCGGCTGCCAGTCTCTTTGATGAGCGCGGTCAGTACCGTATGGCCGGGATGGTGCAAGAGGCGCACCGCACGCCGGATCGTGAACGCAGCAAGGCTCAGCGCAAACTCATCAGTTTTGATGAGCGCTTCAACATGCTGTACATCTGTTTCCGCAGCCAAACCTTGGCGCTGTATCCGATCCCGGGTGATGAAAATAACACCTGGAAAGATTACGAGCAGGCCAGTGGCAGTCTCACCCCCGAGCAGGGTGCGGCTTACGAAGCGGCCTATTCCGCGCTGATGTTTGGCGTCCAGAGCGGCAACAATACCCAGATCATCGACGGCCTGACCCGCACGGCGGCGCTGCAGCAGCAGTACGGCGCCGCGGTGATCCCATCAGATTTGACCGTCAATGCCGAACTCTTCTACAACAAGAGCCACATCTGGTCCTGGATGATGATTCCGTTGCTGATCACGTTTGTGGTCTTGATGGGCGTGTATCTGGTGAATCTGTTCCGCCATGGCGGCAAGGCTCTGAGCTACCGCAATCCGTTCTACAGTTTGGGCATGCTGTGCTATTGGGTCGCCTTCCTTGGCATGATCCTAGCTTACATCATGCGCTGGATCGCGTCGGAGCGCATTCCGATCTCCAATGGTCACGAATCGTTGTTGTTCATCAGCATGGCCGTTGCCCTGTCGGGCCTGGTCTTTGAGCTGAAGTACCGGATGGCCGCACCTGCGAGCCTGGGCGCTCTTTTGACCACCGTGGTCATCGGCGTGTCGATGCTTTCGATGTTTGATCCCGCCATCGGCCCCCTGGTGCCGGTGCTGGTTTCCTATTGGTTGAACATCCACGTGACGATCATCACTTCGAGTTACGGCTTCCTGGGCCTGAGCGCTTTGATTGGCACCTTGATAATGTTCCTGATGCTCACCAAGGGCGAAGGCAAAGACAACGTGCGCGAAGCCATCAAGACCCTGGACAATGTGAACAAGCACGTGCTGATCACTGGCCTGGGACTGCTGACTGTTGGCACGCTGCTCGGTGGCGTTTGGGCCAACGAATCCTGGGGCCGCTACTGGGGCTGGGATGCCAAGGAAACCTGGTCGTTGATCACGATCCTGGTCTACGCAGTGGTGCTGCATTTCCGCTGGATTCCCGCCATGCGTTCGGTGTGGCTGAACTCGGCGGCCAGTGCGGCGGCGGTGGCCTCTGTCGTCATGACGTACTTCGGTGTGAACTATTTCCTGAGCGGATTGCACAGCTATGGCGCCGGCGATCCGATCCCCGTTCCCGATTGGGTCTTTATCGGCATCGCCTTTGTGGGCACTTTGATCCTGGCCTCGGGCATTGTGAACAAGGTGAAGAGCTGGGGTCCGCGCGGCTGATCGTTCAAATCCGCAATGAGGGCAAAACCAAAACGGCCGGATGAGCAATCATCCGGCCGCTTTTTATTGGGCCCCGAGAAAAACCCCAGCCCAGCCAAACCCTATTTGGGTTTGTTCAGCATGAAGACGTTTTCGTTCGGTGCAGCGGGTTCGTCATCGGGTTCACCGTTGGCGAGCACGGTTTCGAGTTCTTCGCCCGCCGAATCTTCAACGGGTTCCGCGGCTTCAGATTCCGGATCCTGGGCGGCATTTTCGGCGCCGCTCATTTCCAGCCCATAGATGTTCGGGACATTGACCGCAGGTGCTGGCTCTTCGGGTGCCGGCGCTTCTTCAGCCGCGGCGTCAGTTGGAGCACTAACCTCTTCGGTGGCGTCTTCCGCTTCCGCCGGTGGCGCCTTCGGCTTGTTCAGCATGAAGACATTTTCGCCCTCCGCAGCTGGTGCCGGTGGGGCCGCTGACTCTTCAACGGCTTCGACGGCAGCTTCGGCGGCCGGCTCGGCAACAGGTTCTGCCGCAGCCTCAGCCGGTGCGGGCGCTTTCTTGGCGCCACCGAGCATAAAGACGTTGCCGTTGCTGCCACCATCGGGTTCGGGGGCTTGTTCGGGGACGGCGGCTGGTTCCTCGGCGGCTGGCTCAGCCGGCACCTGAGGAATGTTCAAGGCGTTGGGCTTTTTCGCACGTCCGCCGAGCATGAAGACGTTGTCGTTGCTGCCGCCGTCGGCTGCGGCCTCGGGAGACTCCTCGGCGACTTCTTCAATGGCTGCGGATGTTTCTTCGGCGACTTCCGCCACGGTGGGCTCGTTGACCACCGGGTCATCTTCCACGACGGACGAATCATCGCCCCAGCCGTTGCTCAGGGCTGGGTCTTCGACCGGTTCGGGAGCGGGCGGGGGTGCGGGCGCAGGTTCGGGTGTGGCGGCAACCGGAGCGGTGGCCTCGGGCGCCGGCGCGCTAACCGTTTGGGGTGCCTCGGGAACAGGTGCGGCGGGTGCAGCGGGTGCAGGCGCAGGTGTCAATGCCGGAGCAGGAGGCAGCGGCAGGCCGGGCTCCACATGATTCGGCGGTGCGAGCATCAGTTCGCCCAGGTTCTGGCTCACCTTGTTGATGGCGCTCACATTCTTGATGATCTGCCCAATAGCCTCTTCGTATTGCCGCGCGGTCAGCAGAATTCCCGCGACCGTTTCTTCGATTTCCAAGGTGGCGCGGCTGGTTTGTCGGGACAACCCTTTGACCTCACCGGCGACGACGGAGGTGAAGGCTTCTCCGGTTTTTCCAGTGTGCACCGCTTCGCCGTCGATTTGAGCGGCGACTGTTTTGGTGGTTTGGGCCAGTTGGGTAACACGGGAGACGACTTCTGCCATTTCCCGAGCTGAAGCGGCCAAGTCGCCGGCGGTGTCGGCCGTGAAACTGGCGGCGTTGTTGGCGTTGCGGACAATCTTGTGGCCTTCGGCGGTGTCGTGGGACATTTCGTTCAGGCTGTACAGCATGCCCTGCAAAGCGTTGCCCACCGAGTCGATGGCCAAGCGCATTTTTTCCGTGCTGCCGGCGATGGTATTCATGTCGACAGACATCTGGTCGACCGAGGCGTTGACTGAGTCAAAATTCACAGGTGAAGCAAACGAACCCAATTCCGGGGCCGCACTGGGCAATCCGGCCGGACGTTGAGTCAGGTGCTGGGCCGCGGGCGCTGGGTGGTCATCGTAAGAAGCCGCTTGTGCCTGGGCGCGCGCGACATGGGGCACCGGCGCGTTGGATTCGGCGGTCAGCACCTTGCGGCGCAAAAAACCAAGCCCGACCAGGACACCGGTCAGGCCCATGGCCGACCAGCGCGCGATGCCGGCGACAGTGCTGCGGGCGTGGATGCCCATGCGCAGCGAGTTGGCGGCCGTGCCCATGTGCTGCATCAATTCGACGTTGTTGTTTTGCAGACCCTTGGTGGCTTTTTGTCCGGCGGCGCTGAAGACTGAAAACTCGCCGGCGGCCAGGTCGGCCAAAGGCAGGCCGGTTTCGAGCCACAGGTGGGCGCCGTCTTCGAGAGCGATCCGGGCCATGTCATTGCGGGTGCGTTCGATGACAACGGTCTGCCCATTGGCGTCCATGGCGGTGCCGCCGTGCATCAAGGCCGTCAGGTTGCGGTCAAACTGCATGATGGTCTGGGAAAGGTTCTGGCGCGCGGTGGTCACCGCATCACGGTCTTCGGCATCGGTCAGGGCGACGGCCTGGCGGGTCAGATCCTGAATCAAGACCTGTTGGCGGACGGCCAGTTCGATAGGGGCGTTTTGATCACCGTGGCTGCCGGTGGTGCTGAAAACGACGCCAATAGCCGCGAGCAGGAGCATGGCGAATGCGCCCATGGTCATGTTGAGCAGTTGCCGCGTGGACATGTCTTCCTCCATGAAGTACCGGGACTCTGGGCCGGGGGCCCACTGTTCTGGCATTCAATTCGGCGGAAAACTCTTTGGGTTTACCTTTAAGTGCAAAGGTGTTCAAACCACTGGCTGAATCAGGCCCCGGGCGAATATGGGGATGTTGTTGCGGATAACGGTGGAAGATTTGATGGACTGCCGGTTGATGATTTCCCATACGCCGATGCTGAGGGCGCAGTCGACAACCATACCCACAAAACACCGGGCTGTGATGACCGGATCCACGGTCCGCAACTCTCCGGATGCAACGCGGTTTTTGATCTCACCTGTCAGGTAGTCGATCAGCGGCAGGCGGATTTCCTGGAATAAGACAGTGGTTGCGGGGTCATTCTCGCGGCTGTTGTTGAGCATCAGCTGCATCAATTCGGGGTCACGCCGGGCCAGATCCAGGACATACTCCGCCAGATCCCCCAGAACCTGTTCGATATCCTGACCATCTGTGGGGCGCGCGAGTTGCCCGGCAATGTCATGCTGGGTGGCTTTGGACCGGATGACCTCTTCGTACAAATGCACTTTGTTGTCGAAATGACGGTAAATGGCTGCCTCGGTGATGCCGCAAGTCTTAGCAATCAAACGGATTGCGGTGCCATTGAAACCGCCGGCGGCAAAAAGGCGTGAGGCCTCGGCAAGAATCTGATCGCGGCGGTGGGGTACGCGGGCACGGGCCATGAATGCTGCCTCTGAGTTGGTGAAAAGCGATGGTCATTATCGAAGTAAACCCTTGTCCGGCTTCAGGGCAACCAAAGACTCGCGCTCAGGCAGCCGTTGACCGGTAAAAAGGCTGATTTTAGACTTGAGTTCACCGGTTGTAAGCCGATCTGCAATATGAAACCCGTGAGATCTTTAAAATGGAGACGCAATGACCAAACGGCCCGACAGAGCAGGATTCTCCCTCATGGGAGTCATTGCCGTTCTGGCTGTTCTGGCCATCCTGGCCGGCGTGATCACGCCCATGTATTTCCGCCAACTGATGGCCGCCCGTGAACGGGCCACTGTCACTGAATTGCAAGAGATCGAGGCGGGGTTGGTGGCCTTCTTCGAAGACGTCGGGCGTTTCCCCACGGACGCCGAAGGGCTCGCGGCTCTGGTGAGCGATCCCGGCCTGGCCCTGTGGCAGGGGCCGTATCTCAACCTGGAACATGAAGAACCCACCGCCCAGGTCTCCACAGATGCCTGGAATCTCGGCTACCTCTATGATCGGGATCCGGTGACGGTGCCGGCCGATGCTGCCGAAGCCCTGGTGGTCAGCGGTGGCCGCAATCGCCTCATCGAGACCGGTGCGGTGGGTGGTTCCTGGACTCTCAACGGCACGGATGATGATTTGCAGGCGGTGATCTCGGCGGTGCAGAGCAATCGCGAGAATACTGCCGTTGCCACTACGGAAATGGAGCGCCTGGGGGCTGCGGCCCAAGCCTATTTCCGCGATCACGAAGCTTATCCCACCGACCTGCGGCAACTGGATGATGCCTACCTCGACGGTGGCCTGGGCGCGGACACTTGGAAAGACCAATGGAACCGCATCTATGTGCTGAATCCGGACAACGCGGCCACGCCTGCGACCCTGACGATCACCAGCTACGGTCCCGACGGCGTTTCCGGGGGAGGCGACGATGTCGATCTGGCCCTGGACAGCGTCTTGCCGGGCCGCAAGACTTCGTATTTTGAGTTGGCCATCAGCCAGGCGGCCGTCGCGGCCCAGACGAGCACGGCGTTGACCGGCGACTGGACCGTGGATCGGGTCAGCTTCGACTTGGCTGAAATGTTGGAAGCTGACGGCTGGGGGCGTCCCTACGAAGAGAAAATGAGCACCAGGACGATTCTCTCCGGTGGCCCCGACGCTGACTACTTCACGCCGGACGACAACATTCCTCCCGGCATTGTGCCGGATGACGTGGTGCCAGTAGCCGGCGACATCGTGTATGAGGAAGGCACCGCTGAAACTGAAGGCGAACACTGTTCCAGGGTTTCTTTCGATGTCACCAACATCACCAGCGAAGCGATTACGATCAATAGCATGGCCTTGACTTGGGTTGGACCAACAGCCTGGTACAAAAAAGCAGAAGTCGATGATGAAGACGAGATCGAACAGGACAAGCCGCAATTGGGTTCGGGTGACTCAGGCCATTTCGACAACTCGGTGACGTTGGCGGCTGGGGAAACGATCACTATCGAAATCGAATCATTCGTCGACCAACATTGGGAAGGCGGCGATGGGGTTGACATGAGTGGAACGGATATGACGGTGACATTCTCAGATGGTTCGTCTACCACCTTCAATACTGGCTCGTGCAGCAGCAGCGAGGAAGACGACTAATAGCAGGTGAATTGGTTCCAGCACGGCCAGCAAATTCATTGAGATTCTGTTTCCTACCCAGCCTTGTCCTGCTAGACTCCCCCTTGTGAATTCGGAACAAATCCACTCATTTTTCTGGGAGATAGCAATGCTGCACCCCTCGCGCGGACTCGTATCGGTGATCATGTTGGCGGCCCTTCTGGTGGGTTGCGCCGGAGGCGGATCCCAACAGCTCGACACCGTCACCGAAGAAATTGCCCCCGTCGCATCTGCGGCAAAAATCCAGATCAACAGCCTGGACGACTTGCCCGTCCACACCTACCCCTTGCAGGGAACCGTCAGCGAGATGCTTGAAAACCCCGGGGCCATGAAGGCCTTGCGGGCTGCGGTGCAATCCGATATCGAAGCGGATCTGGAAACCTATCTCATCGAAGACGCGACCACTTTGCAGGGCAAGTACCAATCGTTGGCCACCTTGGCCATGGTTCGCCACGACC
>JADGEP010000005.1 GCA_016744275.1 Candidatus Krumholzibacteriia bacterium
GAACGGGCGCCAGTCTCTGGTGGTGACGAAGTCGTTGCTGAATATGCCTTCGTGTTCGACCACCGACTGCCATGCCGACGAAAAGCCCGGTGCGTTGTTGGGTGTGCTGGACATTGATATGGATCTGGAGCCGTTCCACCAGGCCCGCAGCCGCAATGCCCGGGGCATGGGTTATGCGGGTTTGATTGGAGTGATTCTCGGCGTGGTTGTGATCTACTTTGCCGGACGCGGCATTGTCTATCGGCGGGTCGAACGGTTGATCAGTCAAACCCGCAAACTGTCTGCCGGTGATTTGACGGTGCGCATTGATGACGAATCTAGCGATGAGATCGGCACCCTGGACCGCTCATTCAACATGCTGGCGCTGGACCTGAAGCAGGCCCGCACCGAGTTGTTGGAATGGGGGCAGACGCTGGAACAAAGGGTCGAATCGAAGACCGACGAGCTGGTTCGGGCCCAGGATCAGATGGTGCAGGTCGAAAAGATGGCCTCGTTGGGCAAACTGGCCGCCGTGGTGGCCCACGAGATCAACAATCCGCTGGCCAGCGTGGTCACCTACGCCAAGATCCTGGTGCGGCGCATCAACAAGACCGAGTTGGACGACGAGTGCCGACAGAACCTCGACTACCTGGAATCGATTTCTTCGGAGGCCAGTCGTTGCGGTGAAATCGTGGCCCAGTTGCTGACTTTTGCCCACCGGGGCAGCGGCAGTTTGGGTGCCACCAACGTCAACGATACGGTGGAGAAGGCCCTTTTTTTGGTGAATCATCAATTCGAACTGAACGCTGTTGATACCGAGCGCCATCTGGACCCGGCCGTGGCGACTATCGTGGCCGACCAGAACAAGATTCAGCAGTTGTTGATGGCGTTGTTCATCAATGCGGCTCAGGCCATGTTCGATGGCGGCAAGTTGGCCGTGACTTCTCGTCCTGTTGACGGTGGCGTGGAAATCGAAGTCGCTGACACCGGGCCCGGCATGGAGGCGGACGTGGCTCGGCACGCATTCGAACCGTTCTATTCGACCAAAGGCGATGATGGCGGCGTGGGCCTGGGCCTGTCAGTGGTCTATGGCATTGTCAAAAGCCACAGCGGGCGCATCGACCTGGAAACCAAGCCCGGCGAGGGCTGCAAATTCACGATTTTCCTGCCCCACACACCGAGCCCAGAGGCTGAGGAGGAAGTCTGATGGTTCAGCGATTTCCCAAACTGCTGATCGTCGACGATGAACTGCACGTGCGCGAATCTCTTTCGCACTGGTTCAGCGAAGATGGCTACGACGTCGAGGCGGCCGGCAGCGGTACCGAGGCCTTGGCCTTATTGGGCCGCAATACTTTTGATGTCATCGTTTCTGACATCAAAATGCCCAAAATGGATGGCCTGGAACTGCTGGGGCGCGTGCGCAAAAAAGACGCCAACGTGGCGATCATTCTGGTGACGGCCTACGCCTCGGTCGATACGGCGGTGCACGCCCTGAAAGAGGGCGCCTACGATTATCTCGTCAAACCGTTCGACCCAGAGGAACTTTCGCGCATCGTGGCCAAGGCCTGCGAAAAAGTTTCGCTGACCAAGGAGAATGCGTCCTTAAAAAGCCGCCTGGCGCGGTCTGGGCCCAAGATCGTGACCGGAGCCAGTCCCGAAATGGGCAAGGTCATGGAGTTGGCCGAGATGGTGGCGCCCACGGACACGTCGGTTTTGATCCGAGGCGAGTCAGGCACCGGCAAGGAACTGGTGGCGCGGCTGATCCATACCCGCAGCCAGCGAGCATTTGGCACCATCGTGGCTGTCAATTGCGGTGCGTTGTCTGACAGCCTGCTCGAATCCGAATTGTTTGGGCACGAAAAAGGGGCCTTCACTGGCGCCAATACGCGGCGCAAAGGCAAGATCGAGTTGGCCGATGGCGGCACGCTGTTCCTGGATGAAATCGGTGAGGTATCGCCCAAGGTGCAAGTGGAGTTGCTGCGCGCGTTGGAAGATAAAAAGATCACACGATTGGGCGGTACCCAGGAAATTCCCGTGAATTTCCGGCTGGTTTGCGCGACCAACCGTGACCTTGAAAAAGCCGTTCGTGACGGCGACTTCCGGGACGATTTGTTCTTTCGCATCAACGTGTTTTCGCTGACGATTCCGCCGCTGCGGGACCGCCCTGAAGACATCCTGCCCATTGCTGAGCACTTTTTGGAACGCTACGCCGGGGCCATGGGACGCCAGGCGCGGGGCTTCTCCAAGGAAGTGGAAACACTGCTGGCGCAGTATCCGTGGCCAGGCAACGTGCGCGAGTTGGCTAACGCCATCGAGCGAGCGCTGGTGGTTTGTCGGGGTACGGAAATCGAGCGTGAACATCTGCCGATCGTTTCGCAAAATGGCGAAGATTCGGCCGAACGCGATCAGTCCCTGAGCGCCCTGGAAGAACGGCACATCAAACGGGTGCTCAAGCAGCATGCGTTTAATGTGACCCACGCGGCCAAGGCCCTGGGGATTGATCGAGTGACCCTTTACAACAAGATGCGCAAGTTTGGCATCGAGCGGGAATAGAGATGCCCAACTGGGGTCTGGAACTGGTGAGCGTCGGCGCTGTGGCGCCAGTGTTGTTGCGCAAACTGCGCGACGACCTGGCGGTGTGCCTGGCCCATCCGGTCTGGATCGCCGAACGGGAAGAACCGGTGACGGAAGCCTTTTCTCGCGACCGGCGGCAGTACTCGGCCGACATCCTGTTGGCAGCACTGCTGCAACCGGAGCCCGACGAGTGGGTGAAGCGTCTCGGGGTGACCGAAGTGGATCTCTTCCTACCGGTTTTTGCCCACGTTTTGGGCAGCGCCCAGTTGAATGGTGCGGTGGGCATTGCGTCGACGCACCGATTGCGCCCGGAGTTCAGTGGCGAACCATCGGCGCCGGAAGTGGTGCGCCTGCGCATTCTCAAAGAGGTGCTGCACGAGTTGGGGCACACCTTCGGCCTGGTTCATTGTGGCCTGTCGTGGTGCGTGATGAGTGCCTCGCTTTTGCCGGAACATGTTGATTTAAAAGACCCGTCCTATTGCAGATCGTGTGCTGAGACGATGGGCGTGCCGCGTGACGGCATCCTGTCCTTCTTCCTGAAAGGAGATACACCGTGAAAACGACTGTCTTGATTCTCATCCTGGGTGTGGGCTTGTTGGCCGTTGCCCAAGCCGAAGAGCCGGTGACCGGGCCCGATGAAGTGACCATTGAGGAGATCAGCCACTGGTTTGGACCGGTTGAGTTTTCTCATGGCGACCACGCCGACATGATTGAAGATTGCGCCGTCTGTCATCACGATCAGGAACCGGAAGACGCCGGTCTGTGCAGTGATTGCCATGAGGTGGAATATGATCCGGCCGAATTTGAGACGCCTGAGCTGAAGATGGCCTACCACTTGAACTGCATTGGCTGTCATCAGGAAGAGGATGCGCCTTTGGCTTGTGAGGATTGTCATGAGCGCAAGGCGCTGCCTGAAGGGGTGGAGATGCTGGACGCGAGGCAACCCTAAGGCGTTGATGATTGTAGATGAGAGGAAGGCCGGTATGGTCTTCCTCTTTTTTTAGTGAGCCCCTTTGGGGAAGCTTTGGGAACCCGTTCCCGTTGATATTGGTTGTATTGGAGAACCAAAGTCATTTAACATCTTGCGACGATCTTCGAGTTTTCTCCGAGCATTTTGAATGAAGGCATGACATTGATCAAATATGTGGGAAATACTTCTGTCAGACTATTTGCCGTGGTCATTTGGGCTTCTCTGGGTTGCCTCGCACACGGTTCTGCTTCGGCACAGACCATGTATTTTGGAGCCGATTTGAATACACCGAGCCAAACCGCGCCCGGTTACAGTCTTGAAACCGGATTTGGGTACTCGGTGGAGCTCTACTCGAATGCCTACCGATACTCCGATGCAACCACGCGTTGGGGATTCCTATTGGGGCACCAGAAGCTCTCGACGATCAGAGATCAGGCCGAGGCTGAGCCATACCCCTATACGGCGACTTCATTGCAATGGGGGCGGGATTGGCTGGTTTTTAAACGCCCAGGAATTTTGGTGGCAGCAGGGACGGGCTTTGGGGCAGTTTTCGTATCGGAAAAGGATAAAGAATGCTATTCAGCTTTTTGCAAATTGCCCAACGCTTCGTGGATTTTTACTCCCAACGTTAAGGTATCGGTCCCTCTGTCTTCCTATCTTTCTCTGGTTTCGTCAGTCCGTGGAATGGTCTATGTCGACAATCGCGCGGAGATGTATCCCTATGAGTCTGGGGTCGTGTTTTCGATCGGGATTGGATTGAATGCCAATCCGGGTGATCGTCAAGAGCCGTAGACGATTGTAGGCGACACAAAAAAAGAGGGAGGCCATAGTGAATCCGTGCGAATTCCTCTTCGAACTTCTCCCAGCCTTCCTGGTCCAGGCTGCAGGCCGCGCCGATCACGGGGTGGGCACCGTCGGCAGCCAGGGCGCCAACCATTTCGGGGCTTGTGCGGGCGGTCAGGAAATCGGTGAAGCGTTGGGTTTCGCGGCCCAACCAAGTGGAGGCCCGGTCGCCGACTTTCATGTCGCGCACGGCTTCGTTGTGCTCCACAGGCCAGACCTTCGCCAACCAGCCACGGCCGTAGGGGTCGCTGCTGATGTTGTGAGGATTGTGTTCGGCGTTTTCGTTGGCAGCAACCACGGTGCCGTCCACCGGCGAGGTCACCTGGAATTTGTGGCCCAGACGGGTCACGACAGCCAAGGTGTCGCCTTTGTTCAGGCGGGTACCGACGGGCATGACGTCCACTTCGTCCACTTCACCCATGGCTTGGCTCAGCAATTCGTCCATGCCGACTTTCATTTCGCCCAGTTCGGTCAGGCGCGCCCAGCTGTGGTTGTCAGCCAGGAAGAGGCCTTTGGGGAACATGGTCGAGGCGAAAGTTTCCAGGGGAGCAACGGCAGGCGCTTCGCCGTTGCGACGCTTGATATACAGCTTCAGGGAATCGATGGCGATAAGGGCGACGACCAGCAGGATAACGAGGATGGCTGACATTGTTTTTTCCTTTCAGGTGTTTCCGGAGAAACGTGATTTCTACTCAACTCGCATGTCTGGTCTATTGCACAAGTGGTGCCAAAAAAATAACAACTATAACTTGTTGTTATTAAACAGGTTGGAAAATGAACCGTATCTGACATCCTCAGAATTGTTGAATATGTCAGCGGTGAATTCTTGGGATATGATTGGAAAATCTTTAAGTATCTATTTTGCAACTAGTTGCAGGTGTTGAATTTTACAATGGCGCTTTGTTGAATTCATTTACAGGCCGGGCTGGCACGCCTAATAGCTGAAAAAAAGCCTCTAAATGGCCGAAAGAGCCCTGTATTTCCCCATCTCTTGTCTAAACCTGTGAAATATGGTATGGGTTGTTCAATACACAGATCCGTTCCCGTCCCACCATCTGCTGATATCCCGCCAGGAGGCTTGTCCATGGCCGAGAAGAATGAAGACCAGGTTTACGGACCCAATGCTGAAATCGCCGCCACCAGCCACGTGGGCAGCATGGAGGAATACGAGCGTCTGTACCGCCTGTCCATCGACGACCCGGAGTCGTTCTGGGGCAAGCAGGCCGAAACCCTGACTTGGTTCAATCAGCCGCGCATGGTCTTTGATCACGACTACGAAAATGTCGATTTCAGCTGGTACAACGGCGGGCGCCTGAACGCCTGCTTCAACTGTGTGGATCGCCATCTGGAGGACAAGGGCGATCAGGATGCCATCATCTGGGTCAAAGACGCGCCGGGTGAATACGAGCACATCACCTATCGGCAGTTGAAGCACAACGTGGCCCGCGTGGCCAATGTGCTGAAGGCACACGGCGTGAAAAAGGGCGACCGCATCGCCATCTACATGCCGATGATTCCGGAATTGGCCTACACCATGCTGGCCTGCGCGCGCATAGGGGCCATTCATTCGATCATTTTTGGCGGCTTCAGCGCCGACGCCATCCGTGACCGGGTGCTGGATGCCGAATGCAAAGTGGTGGTGACGGCCAACGAGGGCTTGCGCGGTAGCAAAAAGATCAAATTGAAAGACACCGTGGACCGCGCCGTGGACGGCTTGAGCCTGGTGGAGACCGTGTTGGTGGCCCGCCGCACCGACAGCGATACGAAAATGAAATCCGGCCGGGATTTTTGGTTGGATGACGAAATGAAAAAGCAGCGTTCGACCTGCACCGTGGAGTGGATGGGATCGGAAGATCCGCTGTTCATCCTTTATACGTCGGGGTCGACGGGCCAGCCCAAGGGTGTCATGCACACCACCGGTGGCTATATGGTTTACGCCGCCATGACCCATCGCATGGTTTTTAACTACCAACCGGGCGATGTGTATTTCTGCGCCGCGGACATCGGCTGGATCACTGGCCACAGTTATATCGTCTATGGTCCGTTGGCCAACGGCGCCACCACGGTGATGTTCGAATCGGTGCCGACTTATCCGGACAGCGGCCGCTACTGGGAAATCGTGGACGACCTGAAGGTGAACATTTTCTACACCGCGCCCACGGCGATCCGGGCCATCGCCCGCGATGGGGACAAATTCCTGGAAAAATCCTCGCGCGAATCGTTGAAGGTGCTTGGTACGGTGGGCGAGCCCATCAACCCGGAGACCTGGAAGTGGTACTTTGAAAAAGTCGGCCTCGGCAAGTGCTGCGTGGTCGACACCTGGTGGCAAACCGAAACCGGCGGCATCATGATCTCGCCGCTGCCCGGCGTGACGGCGCTGAAGCCAGGCTCGGCGACCATGCCTTTCTTCGGCGTGAAACCATTGCTGATGGATGCTGAAGGGGAAATCATCGAGGGCAACGGGGTGCAGGGCAATCTGTGTATCGAGCGCACCTGGCCCGGCCAGGCCCGCACCGTGTGGGGCGATCATGGCCGTTTCCAGGAGACCTACTTCAGCCAGTATCCGGGCTACTATTTCACTGGCGACGGTTGCCGGCGGGATGAAGACGGCTATTACTGGATCACCGGCCGCGTGGATGACGTGATCAACGTTTCGGGACACCGCATGGGCACCGCCGAAGTCGAATCGGCGCTGGTCGCTCATGAGGCCGTCGCTGAGGCCGCTGTGGTCGGTTTCCCTCACGAGATCAAGGGACAGGGCATCTTTGCTTACGTGATTTGTGGGGTGGATGCCAACGACAATTCCCAGGAAGTCGTGGGTGCCCTGAAGGAACAGGTGCGTCACGTGATCGGGCCCATCGCCACGCCAGATCAGATCATGGTAGTCGAAGGATTGCCCAAGACGCGCAGTGGAAAAATCATGCGGCGGATTTTGCGAAAAATTGCTGCTGGTGAGTACACGGGCTTGGGTGATGTGTCGACTCTGGCGGATCCTTCGGTGGTCGATGCCCTGATTGAGGGGCACAAAGAACTGAGCTAGACGACTCGGGTATGGACGCGGCGCTCCGGAGAAATCCGGGGCGCCGCTTTCGTTTTTCCGGGGCATAACCTTTGCTACAGATTTCCCGGATGCATCCGCCTCATACCGCACTTATGCCCGGGAGACCCGCCATGTCTGCTCAAACACCGGTCCTGTCGATCGTTGTCGCCTCGCATAACCAATTGAACAGCTTGAAGTTCACCTTGCTGACCCTGCGCGACCAACCGCCGGGTGTGCCCCACGAAATCATCGTCGTGGATTGCGACTCCCAGGATGATACCGTCCAGTTTCTGGCCGGCCAGGCGGAAAAGGGCCACCTGCGGGTGGTCAATGAACGGGCAGCGCACGGCCGCACGGCTGCGCGCAACCACGGGGCGAAGCTGGCCCAGGGCCGCTACATCATGTTTTTGGATCCGGGAATTGTCATGGGCCCGCTCTGGTCCGATTCACTGCTCGAAACCCTGAATCATGACCCGGTTGCCGGCGCGGTGGCGGGCAAGGTCATCTTACCGGACGGCCTCATTGACCACGCCGGCTTGGCAGTGCTGGACATGCCGACAGCGAAAGGCACCCGCTTGGTCGGGCGCAGCATTCACGCAGGCCAACGGGCGGATATTCAAGGCTCCATGCGTCCGTTGAATGTGCAGGGCTTGGCCGGCGAGGCCATCATGGTGCGGGCCTCGGCGTTCTTTGCCGTGGGTGGGTTTGACGATGGTCTCGGCCGCGAATTTGGCCGCAGCAAACCCATGGCCGAGGCTGAACCTTCGGGGCTGGACTTGTCCCTGCGACTGGGCGAGCGCGGGTGGTCCCGCGTGTACCGCAACGAAAGCATCATGACCCGTCTGCGGGTCACTGAAGCGGAATCCCAAACTGACGAAGTGGCCGCCATGCGCACAGCTGCCGACGACCAGACGCTGATCGCGGCCAATTGGTTGGGCAAGGTGCGGGCCGACTATCACATCAGCAACGACGGTCGGGTGAGCCCGGCCGAAACAGGATACATCCGGCCGTACTTGATTCCCGGCATCACATTCCCGAGCCAATATTTCGGCAACCGGTTGCATCCGGACAACTCGACCGCACCTGGTGATGTGTCGGCGGTGAAGGTTTCCATCGTGGTATTGACCTACAACGCCTTGGAGTTCACGCGCCAGTGTGTCGACTCGCTGCTCGAGCATACGGGCGCTCGCCACGAGTTGATTTTTGTCGACAACGCCAGCACCGACGGCACCGTGGACTACCTGAACGAAATAGCCAGTCGGCACGATCAGATGCAGGTCATTGCCAACGACTCCAACCTGGGATTTGCCGCGGGCAATAACGTGGGTATGGCCGAGGCGACCGGTCGCCACCTGATACTGCTGAATAGCGACACGGTGGTGACTGAGGGCTGGGTCGAACGCCTGGTCAGGACCGCTGACGCGCATCCACGGGCAGGCCTGGTGGGTCCGGTGACCAACAATATTTCCGGATTGCAGAAACTCAGTGACGTGGTCTACGACGAGGACAGCCTGATTGGGATGCAGAAATTTGCCGCTGAACAGGCCGCCAAGCACGATGGGCGGGTCGACCATACGTTGCGCCTGACCGGCTTCTGCCTGCTCATCAAACGCGAACTGTTGGCTCGGGTGGGCGGCCTGGCCGAGGTCTTTGGCCGCGGCAACTACGAAGACAATGATTATTGCCTGCGGGCTCATCTGGCGGGATTCGAGTGCTTGATTGCGCGCGATTGCTTCATTCATCATTATGGAAGCCGCAGCTTTGTCGCCGCGGGCGTGGATTATGTGGCGCAGATCCACAAACAGTGGGACATTTTCAAGAACAAGTGGGGCATCCCGGCGGCCACGCCCCTCAACTCACCGGTGGACCTGACCCGCCTGTTGGACTGCGGGTTCCAGCCCGCCAAACACTTCGAGCCCCTGCCTGACCGCAAACAAGAGGTCCGGGAGGTGTGCGAAACCATTTCCGCGGAGGCCTGAGTTGCTTACGACAACAGCACGCAGTATTCGACGAGCAGGGTGGCCCATCATGGCCGTCCTGTTCGTTTTTTTGGGAGCCGGATGCAGCGGGAAAGTGAACAGCGTGCAACACGCCGTCGACTTTGATCCGCTGGTGCAGGACGGTGCCAAGTATGCGGTCGGCGGATTTGTTCTGTCCGAAGTCGCCAACCGGCAACAGGGTGATGAAGGCGAAGTGTCTGCTCATCATGGTGATCACCGTCAACAGACAGATGCCTGGTCGCCGTTGCTCTATGGCCCTCTGTTATCCCAGCGATCCGGCTTGGATGTCTGGTCCTGGTCCGCCTTGCGGGACAATGTCCCGGACGCATCTATCGACAAGCTGCATCGGGTTTACGCGAGGGCTGAGCCGTTGTCGAGCAATCTGGTGACCGCCGTGGCCGATGACTTGCCCAATATCTCCTATCTGGTGCTCGCTCGGGTGGATCGCAATGACATCCACATCGCGGAGTTGTCGCAAGCCATTCACACCACGGACATCACAGCCAAAGTTGATGAAGAATTGGGAGTGCCGGGCACGCTCTTGAATCCGGTAAAGACTCGTCGTACGGTCGTGGTGACCGTGGACGTGTTTGATTTGAGCACCGGCCGCTCGGTCTGGACTGGTACTGTCCAGCGATCAAAGGCGGAACTGGTGGGGCCCGAAAGCGTGCTCCAACAGGAAGACCTGGTGGTCATTCCCGCGACTGAAGAGGGCGAAGCGCCTGAAATCAAGCTACGGGGAGCGTCATTGAAAATGCCAGATCTGGAAAACCTGCTGGCGGCCGCCTGCGGGGCGCTGGTGGGTGATCTCTTTCGCGCGGAACCCTAGATTTCTAAAAACTCAATCAGGATTCTAAACGACGCGCAGCACTTCCGGTTGCGCGTCGTTTTGTATGAGCGATACCTTCTTGTCCTTCACGATCTCGGGCCGGTTCAGCTCGGCGATCACCAGGGTGATCATGCTGCCGGTGACCAGGGCCGCCAAAAACAGGGCGACCCAGATCCAGGGATTGTCATAAAGCCATTTGCGCATTTCTAGCAGTCCTTTTGCCGGTTGCGTTGGGCCGATTTAGGGGCCCCGGAAACGCACCTTGATGTCCTGGGTAACACCACTGGTCGAGTCGGTGAAGGTGAAGTGGAAGTCCTCCGCCAGGCTGTAGCTGGACTTGGGCATCATGGTGAAGAACGTCAACTGACGATCACCGAATCCTTCCAGCACGATACGATCCTGAGGGATAATGTACTCGACCCCCTCGTGGCCCGCCAACGCGCCGTCGGCCGGCCTGATGAAGTAGATCTGTTCAACGTCGGACTTGTTCTGCAGGTGCATGGTGTAGAGGTTTCGAATCACCCCGTTCTCAATGCTGTAGGGCAGCCCTTGGCTGCGCATGACCACGACCTGGAAGCTTTCGCGCTTGGTGGCGCGGGTCACAAACAGGGCGCCGAGGGCCAAGATGACCACGGCGTAGATGAGGAAACGCGGGCGCAGCAAGGGACGGCTCTTGCCGGTTTCAAACCCACGGGAGGAATCGAAACGGACCAGTCCCTGGGGTTTGCCGATCTTGTCCATGATGTCGTCGCAGGCGTCGATGCAATTGGTGCAGCCGATGCACTCCAGTTGCAGGCCATTGCGGATGTCGATGCCGGTGGGGCAAACATCGACGCAACGGTGGCAGTCGATGCAGTCACCGCCGGCCTCGATGCCCTTGTGGCGGGGCTCGCCGCGATTCTTGTCGTAGCCGATGATCAGGGTGTCGTAGTCCACCAGGGTCGATTGCAGGCGGCCATAGGGGCAGATGATCAGGCATGTTTGCTCGCGGAACCAACTGTAGTCAAAATACAGAAGTCCGGTCCAGAACAGGCTCCAGACCAGGGCCGTGGTATCGCCGCTGAAGAACGGCACAAGGTGCAGCATTTCCCGGGTGGGAATGAAGTAGCACATGAAGGCGATGGCAAAATTCCAGCACAGGAAAATGAAGATGGCGTGCTTCAGGAGCTTGCGCCAGGTCTTGTCGAAGCCGCCGGCCTTGTTGCGTTTGATCCGGGCCAGTCGCCGGCCTTCGATGATGCGTTCGATGGGTCGAAAGACGCCTTCCATGAACACAGTCTGTGGACAGGCAAACCCGCACCACACCCGCCCGAACAACGAGGTGACGATGAACAACAGCACTCCCATGCCAATGAGCACAAAGAAGAACAGATGGAAATCCTGGTTGGTGAACGTGGCACCCATCAGGTAGGCCGCCCGTTTGGGAATGTCGATCAGGATCATCGGATGCCCGCCAATTTTGATCCACGGCGCCAACACGTAGACCAGGATCAACAGCCCGTACATGATGTACTTGCGGGTTGTCCAGCGGCCCTTCACGTCGGCGACCTGCAACATGTTGCGGGAGCCGTCATCGTTGATGGTGTAGACGGTGTTCAGATCAGGTGTGCGCTTGGGAGCGGCCATTTTTTCTTCTTCCTGGTGCTCTGGTTCTACGTACTTCAGCCCAAAAATCCGAGCAATGAGCTATCTGTTTCCCCAAAAGAAAAGGGCGGGTGCAATGCTGCGCCCGCCCTCTGGTTCACGAACGGACCCCTAGTTCTGACACGGTTCCCCTTCAGGCGCCTTGCCGTCGACGTTGGTGTCCTGGATGGTCATGATATATGAGACCGCAGCCATCACCCGGTTGGGCCCCAGCTGATTTTGCCAGGCGGGCATGCCCTTGGCAGCCACCCCGTCGGTCACGACCTTCCACATCTCCATGGGTTCGCAACCGTGGACCCAGTTGGCGTCGGTCAGGTTCGGCCCCACCGAACCCTGCCCCTGGTCCAGGTGGCAAGCGACGCAGTGTTTGACGAAGATTTCGCGCCCCTCGGCAACCTTTTCAGCATTCTGGCTCATCGCCACAAAGAATTCATTGTCGATGCCAGCTTCCAACATCTTGGCCAGTTGAATTTCTTCAGCCTCGGCCATGACGCCTTCGAATTGCTCGCGGGGCAGAACCCGCAGTTCGAGGGTGTGGAAAACGATCCAGTAGATCAGGGCAAAAACCATGGAGCCCCACATCAACCACAGCCACCAGTTGGGCAGGCGGTTGTCGAACTCCTGGATGCCGTCATAGGTGTGCTCCATGACGGTGTCTTGTTGGTATTCGGCCCGGTTGTCCGGTTTATTGTCCAGATTCTCGCTCATTTAACTGGCCCTCCCAGTGGCGTGGTCCAGACCTGTGCCAAAGTCCGGACCGGCGGTGTTGCCGGCGGTGTCGGTCCCGCTGTCGAGTTCAAGCGGCAAGGCCGCGATGGCATCGATTTTATCCCGGTCACGCAGGCCAAAGAACACATAGGCCAGCACGCCGATGAAGATCGAGACGAAGATGACCAGCCCCATCAAGGGCCAGATCAGATAACTGCTGTTGGCGTAGAACTCCTGATACATGGCGTTCTCCTACTTCCCAGCCGTGATCGGTTCAGCCACAACAGGCTGCGGGCCACGGCCCAGACGTTGCAGGTAGGCGATCATGGCGGCCATCTCGCTGTCCGGTGCAATGTCGACGTCCTTACTAGCCAGATCGGCTGCAATCAGCTCTCCCTGACTGGCAAAAACCTCAAGGGCCTTGGCAATGTCCTCTTCGCTGTACGGCGTGTTCAGCAACTTCAGCACTTCCATCCGGTTCTGGATGACCGCGGGGTCAACCGTCTTGGATTTGAAGTGCGTGTACGCTGGCATGTTGGACGCCGGCGAAGTTGAACGCGGGTCCATCAGATGCAGGTAGTGCCACAGGTTGTCGTATTTGCCACCCACTCGGGCCAGATCCAGGCCGGTGCGCTTGCTGCCCCACTGGAAAGGATGGTCCAGCAGCGATTCTTCCATGCGCGAGTAGTCGCCATAGCGCAATACTTCGTGACGGAAGGGGCGGATCATCTGGCTGTGGCAAAGATAGCAACCTTCGCGGACATAGATGTCGCGTCCGGCCAGCTCCAGAGGGCTGTACGGTTTTTGCATCCACTTGGCTGTCTCGGCCAGCTCGGGGTTTTCGGCGATCATCTCTTCGGTGATCACGCGCGGAATGTGGTTGCTCTGGATCACCGTGGGAATGATTTCCACCGCACCACCGATGAGGATGGCGACCAGGGCCAGAACCGTGAATACCAGGGCGTGCCGTTCCAGCAAGCCATACCAATGTCCCCAGCGTTTCTGATACAAACCGTAGGAAATGATGGCCCCCACACAGACCACAATCAGCAGGGCCAACAGGACCGGGCTGAGCATGGTGCCCGAGGCACCGAACCAGACTGAAATCACCAGGATGGCGCCGATGAAGAGCATCGGGGCGCTGGTCAACAGGGCCCAGGCGCTTTCCTTATCGCCTTCGGGGCGCTTGGCCGGCACTTCGACACTGACGGTCGCCGGGGCGCCTTGTTTGGCCGTCATGATCATGTTGTAGACCAGCAGGAACGAGCTGAGCAGGAAGAGCGTGCCGCCCGCCAGACGTGTGTGGTACATGGCCACACTGTTGGTCAAACCTTCAATAAAGTCAGGGTATTTCAGGAAGCCTTCGGCGTCCAGCGCGCGCCAGAACAGGCCCTGGCTCACACCACTGACCCACATGGAAACCACGTAGAGCAGGATGCCGATGGTGGCCAACCAGAAATGGGTTTCAGCCAGTTTCGTACTGTAGAGCTTGGTGCCGTACAACCGCGGCCACATCCAGTAGAGGATACCGAAGGTCATGAAGCCGTTCCAGCCCAGGGCGCCGCCATGAACGTGGCCGATGATCCAGTCGGTGTAGTGACCCAGCGCGCTGACGCTCTTGATCGAAAGCAGCGGGCCTTCGAAAGTGGACATGCCGTAGAAGGTGACGGCGACCACGAAGAACTTGATCACCGGATCGGTCCGCAGCTTGTCCCAGGCGCCGCGCAAGGTCAGCAGACCGTTGAGCATGCCACCCCAGGACGGGGCCCACAGCATGACCGAAAAGATCATGCCCAAAGTTTGGGCCCAATCGGGCAATGCGGTGTACAGCAGATGGTGAGGTCCAGCCCAGATATAGAGGAAGATAAGGGACCAGAAATGCACCACCGACAGGCGGTAGGAATACACAGGCCGGTCGGCGGCCTTGATCATGAAGTAGTACATCAGGCCCAGGGGCGGTGTCGTGAGGAAGAACGCCACCGCGTTGTGACCGTACCACCATTGCACCAACGCATCCTGCACCCCTCCGAATATCGGATAACTGTGGGTCAGGCTGGTGGGGATCTGCAGGTTGTTGACGATGTACAACACCGCGATCGTGACAATGGTTGAAATGTAGAACCAGATGGCCACGTAGAGGTTTTTCTCGTTGCGCTTGGCCAGGGTCCAGAAGAAGTTGATGGCGAAGATGACCCAGACCACCACCACCAGGAGGTCGATGGGCCAGATCAATTCGGCGTATTCCTTACCTTGGGTGAATCCCAAAGGATAAGTGATCGCCGCGCTGACAATAACCAGTTGCCAGCCCCAGAAATTGGCCCAGCTGAGCATGTCGTTGGCCATGCGTGTTTTCAGCAGGCGCTGGGTGGAATAGTAGATTCCGGCGAACATGCCATTGCCCACAAACGCAAAAATCGCCGCGTTGGTGTGCAGTTGGCGCAGGCGGCCGAAGCTTAGCCACTCCAGGCCCATATTGGCCTGCCAGAAGCTCAGTTGTGCGGCGACAATAACGCCGACCAGGAAAGCCACAATGCCCCAGACAATCGTAATGATTGAAAAGGCACGTACGATGGAGTCGTCATAGACCACCGTTTTCATCTGCGTATTCGTTGCTTCCATTAAGAGCACCTTCCTCCTTTGCTCACTCGTCGCAATCCGGTCCACTATTCTCGTCATTAGAAGACTTTAGGACAAATTTGTCATCAATTGATTCAGGGTCAACGTCTTTCATGCCGTCGTCGTCTTCGAGAGGCAGCAAAGAAAGGCGATCGCCGTGTTCAAAATCCCCCTCGAAGAGCCGAGTGAAGAAGAAAACGAGCCCGGCGGCGACCAAGGTCAGGCTGATAAAGACCAGGGCGATGATCACATCCATTTTAATCTCCCGGCTGAGAGCCTGATGGCAGTCAAACTCACTACAGTTACAGAGCTTAGCGGCATCAGGATGGCAGCTACAACCGGTGTCACCTGGCCTGTGAGACACAAGGCGACGGCGCCAACATTGTACACGATGGCGATGATCAGATTGTCTTTGACGACCCGCCGCAAGTGCTTGGCGGCAGCCAGGGAGCGGCGCAATGATGCGATGCCATCACCCAGAAAAAAGAAGTCCGCTTTGCCCGGCAAAACGGGCCGATCCACGGCCGGGGTGGCGGCGCAAAAGGCTACTTCAAAACTGGGAGAATCATTCAGTCCATCACCGACCATGAGTGTGTTCTCAAAATCAAGCTCTTGAACCCGTTTGGCCTTGGCTTCGGGGCTCAGATCTCCCTCACACCGGCCCGAGTCCAGCCCCAGGGCCACCGCGGCGGCATCGACTTTGGCCTGGCCGTCGCCGCTCAGCAAATGGACCTCGTAGCCATCTTGCATCAGGCTGGCCACTTCAGTGGCGGCGTCAGCCTTGAATTCTTCCCGTAGCCGAAAGCCGGCAATCGCTTGGTCGTTTCGTGAAAGTACGGTTTGTCGGCTCCATTGATCGTTTGCCGGGCCATTGGGCAGGGCAAAATCCGGCTTGCCGAGTCGCCAGACGGCCTCGCCAAGGGTCAATTCCAGGCCGGCTCCGGGGATTTCATTCAGTTCTTCGCCTTCGGCGCTGCCTATGATGCTGTTGGTATCGGCCTGCCGGCGCATGGTGGCGGCGGCCAGGCACATGCTCACCGGGTGGTTGCTGCGGGCGGTCATGTGTCGCAGAACCATGGCCGCTTGTTCGTCCAGATCGAGCACAGCGTCTTCGGATTCGGAGTCCAGCTCAAGCTGGCCCATGGTCAGGGTGCCCGTTTTGTCCAAAAGCACCTTGCGCACCGACAGTGCTTTTTCCATGAAGCTTTGCTTGCGGATAAAGACGCCGCTGCGGCGCAGGGCAAAATGAACCAGCTCTTCGGCCAGCGGTGTGGCCAGGCCCAGGGCGCAAGGGCAGGTCACCACCAGGATGGAAATCGTCACCTTCAGGGCCATGGTCAAGTCGCGTCCGGCCCACAATCCAAAACCCAGCAGAGCGGCGGCGAGGACAACCGCCACGTACCACGAACTGATGGTGTGCCACCAGCGTGGGCGAAACTCATCGTCGCTGACGGTCGTTGATCGCAAGAGATCCTGCAGCCGGCTGTCGGTGAAGCTTTCAGTGGCCGTGACACTGAAGCCGTGGTTGCTGGCATTAAAAGCGCCGGCGGGAATGCTGTCGCCGGGTTGGAATGCGACTTGGTCCGATTCGCCAGTGATCCAGTCGAGGCTCACCTCGGTGCCACGCCGCATCAGAATACCCGCCACCGGCAACAGGTCTCCCGGCGCGATCCATAGTTCATCACCCTGTTCAACCACATCGGCGCTGACGGTTGTCAGATCGCCATCCAGCAATTTTTTGACGGTGATGTTTTCGGCGCCGGATGATTCCAAGAGCGTATTGCGATTGCGCTCGAGGATATGTTCCTGGGCCCACCGCCCCACCAGCATGAGGGCGATAAATATGGTGAGGCTGTCGAAATAGGCGTGGTCCGGGCCACCGGTGAGAAACCCGTAAGTTGAACCAGCGTAAGCTAGTACCATGCCCAGGCTGATGGGCACATCCAGGTGCAGAACGCCTCGGCGCAGGCCGGCCAGAGCGCCTCTGAGAAAGATGCCGCCACCGGCGAACAAGGATATCGTGGCCAGGCCCAGGCTGAGCCAACCGAAGAAGGAGAACAGCGCGCCTTCGCCCAGGCCAAAATAGATGCTGAGGCTGAACATCATCACGTTCATGGCCATGGCGATGGCGATGGCCATGCGCATCAACAAGTCGCGCGAGCCCTTGCGCCCGCTTTTGCGGCTGGGGCCCAGGCGGTAGCCGAATTTTTCAATCTCGCTGAGGAAGTCCTTCAGATCGCCGGCTGATTGGTCCCAGCTCAAATCCACTTTGCCGAGAGTCGGATTGATGCGCAATTGGACGCCGGCGTCGTGACGTTTGAACAACTCTTCAATGAGCCAGATACAGGCGGCGCAGTGAACACCCTGAATGTCGAGATCAAGATGCAGCGGGCCACTGTCGTCGTGTTCGGCAACCATCTGATCCAGCCAACCAAAACTGTCGGTGCGCAGAACCGAGGCGGGGGCGTGGGTGTCGGGGGTCAGGTCGTAAAAGCGGCAGAGATCCTCCTGGTGGATCATCTCATACACGCCTTTGCAACCGCGGCAACAGAAGGGGCCATCTTCGTGTTTCCAGAAACGACCAAGGGGGTTGCCGCAGTGAATGCAGTGGCCCTCGTCGGCAGCTTTGCGCCAGTCGGCTGACCATTCTTCAGGCCAGATGTCGTCCTTGGTCATGGTCATCAGCTAGCTGCCAATCCGCTGAAAGTTCCTTGTCGGGCAGTTGGGGAGAGCATCCTGAAAGATATTGGCCTGCAGGGGTCCAATCAAGAGTATTCGGAGGGGGTTTCATAGGCGTTTGGTGGGGAAACGCAGCCGGGAGATTACTTCCCGGCCGGACGTCCTCCCTTGCGCGGATCGCTGGCGGCGGTGATGCGCCCATCCTGCACCAGAATGACCTGCACCACACCCACGGCATTGTCATACCAGACCGTCTTGTGGCCCAGGGCGCGCAGTTGTTCGAGGGTCTCCACATCCTGCCACGAGGTTTCCACGCGGACTTCGTCGGGTTGCCACTGGTGGTGCAGGCGTTGCCGGGCCACGGCTTGTCCGGCGTCGTCGCCAAAAACCAATCCGGACAAAAGCACCTGCAGGGTGCCGGTGATGATGCGCGGGCCGCCCGAAGCGCCGGCGATGGCCACGGCCTGGCCGTCTTTTAAGATGATGGTCGGGATCATCGACGACAGCGGCCGTTTGCCGGGAGCGGGCCGGTTGCGGTCCGACTGCACCAGGCCGTAGGCGTTGGCGGAGTCGGAGGTGGTGAAGTCGTCCATCTGGTCGTTGAGCATGAAACCAAAGCCGGGCACTTCGGCGCACGAACCCCAATACAGGTTGATGGTCTCGGTGCAGCCGACGGCCATGCCATTGGCGTCGATCACCGAAACGTGGCTGGTGCCGCTGTCGCCGGGCAATTGCGGTGCCGTGCCGTACTGCTCATTGGGCAAGGTCGTGGCGGGATCAAAAGTCGCCGCCAGAGAGTCGAGATACGCCGGCGAGGTCAGCCGCGCCAAGGGCACCGGGGTGAAGGTGTCGTCGGCCAACCAGCGGGCGCGGTCGGCAAAGGCATGCTTGAACGATTCGATCAACTTGTGGCGCCATTGAACCGAGTTCTGATCGGCCCCGACATCCAGCCCGCCCAGGCGTTCCATCAGGCCAAAAACCTGTTGGGTGACCACGCCGCCACTCGAAGGCGGGGGCATGGACAGAACGCGCCAGGGGCCGGCGTCGCTGGCCAGGGCGTCGCGGTCGCGCACCGTGAATGAACTGAGATCGGCTTTGGTCATGGGGCCGTCATCGCGGTTCATGGCGGCCAGGATGGCGTCGGCGATGGGGCCGCTGTAGAAGGCTTCGGCACCGTCGCGGGCGATCAATTCCAGGGCCCGGGCGTGAGGTTCGTTGACGACCAGATCACCGACGATGATCTCGCCTTCTCGTGCAAAGCGCGCGTAGCCTTCACCCATGCTGTCGCGCAGCTCCGGATGCTCGTTCCAGACGCGGGTGAGTTTGCCCGAGGCGCTGACGTGGGCGGTGTCGGCGGCAAAGCCCTCGCGGGCTGCGGCAATGGCCGGCGCCAAAACCGTCGCGCGGTCCAGTGAGCCATAGGTCTCCAGGGCATAGAGCAATCCGGCCACGGTGCCGGGCACGCCACTGGCCCGGGCGCCGAGCCGACTGTTGGTCGTGGGTTTGTCGAGGTAATAGTCCGGGCCGACGGCGGCCGGACAGGTTTCACGGTAGTCCAGGGCAACGGTCCGCCCGTTGGGCACCGCAACCGAAGGCGGCAGGTTGATGAGCATGAAGCCGCCACCGCCAATGCCGCAACTGAACGGGCGCACCACCGACAGACAGAACGAGGCGGCCACCGCGGCATCCACCGCATTGCCGCCGGCGGCTAGCATCTGGGCGCCAGCCTCAGAGGCCAACGGGTGATCTGCGACCACCGCCGCCTCGGCAAACGTGGCGGCGTACCCAGGGTCGTATTGCGGCGGCGCCAGTGGATACGGCGAATGCGCGCAGCCCCCAACCCAAACCAGAACGATCAACAACAACGGGGCGATGATTCCGGTCAGCTTTGTTCTGTTCAACGCACTTCCCGTCCTCGTGTCCAGGGGACTCCCGCCAGATCCAGCAACAATTCCAGGGCCGGCAATTCTTCGTTCACGATGAGCGCCAGGTCTCGCCGGATGCTGGTCATCTGGGCAGCCGCCAATTCGAATTGTTCGCGGTGCATGGCCGTGGGGCCATAACTGGAACGATGGGCACCACTGGTGACCACGCCCAGGCGGTAGGCGACCGAAACGGGCTCGGCGTCGTTGTACCGCGAGCGGCGCCGGTTGCCTTGCATTTGTTCGGTCAATTCATCCACCCGCTTTTTCAAATCCACGGTGGTGGCGTAGAGGGAAGGGTCGCCGTCGGTTGATCTTTGCAACGCGGCCTTGATCCGTTTCAGGCGGATCCGGTTGTCTTTCAAAGAGGCGTTCACGTCACTGACTTGATCGGAAAAGGCCGCCAATTCGAGGTGGAAGCTTTCCAGGGCCGCCGGGGCCAGGCTCTTGGGCCCGCGCGGGTGCAACCGCTCGACCTCGACGGTGACCGGGCCAGCCAGGGCCGTGGTCACCCCGTCGACTCTCTGGGACAACATTGCAGAGTAGGTGCCCGGCGCAGCCATCGGCCCGCCGCTGTTGGTGTCGAGCTTGCCGTCGGTTTCCGAGCGCAGGTCGGCGTGGCGCAGGTCCCAGGCGATGCGGTGCAAGCCGGGGCTCGCCGGCGCCTTCAGTTGGCGCACCACGTTGCCATCGCCGTTGCGCACCGTCAGTAAAACGGCGGCCGGATCTTCCAATTCTTCACGGCGCAATTCGTCCCAGCCGGGGTAGGGCGTGTCTTCGCCCTCGGCGGCCAGTTCCTTTTCCCGGGTTTGGCGGGCGCTCAGGGCCGTCTGCACCGAGTCGCGCAGGAAGTAGGTGAAGACCGCGCCAAAGGGCGGGTTGGGCGCTGTGAAAAAGGCCGCGCCCTGGGCCGCTTTTTCGCTGCCACCCAGCACCTGGCGGGGCAAGTACCACCAGGCCTTGCGGGGCGCAAAGAGTTGGGCCGGTTCTGCCAAAGATTCTTCGCTGATCTCGCGCAGGGGCGAGTAGTCATCCAGCACATAAAAACCGCGGCCAAAGGTGGCGCCCACCAGGTCGTTTTCCCGTTCTTGGATCACCAGATCACGGAAGGGAATGTTGGGCACTCCGCCCTGCAACTTCAGCCAGTTCTGGCCGGCATCCAAGGTCACAAATATTCCGAATTCCGTGCCGGCGAACATCAATTCCTTTTTCACCGTGTCCTGCACCAGGCGCCACACGATATGCCGTTCGGGCAGGTTGCTGCTGATGGATTTCCAGGACTTGCCCGCGTTGGTGCTCTTGTAGATCAGCGGCCGAAAATCGCCCGCCTTGTGCAGGTCGATCACCGCGTAAACCGTGCTGCGGTCGAAGCGATCGGCGGTCAGGTCGTTCACATAAAAATGTTCCGGTAAACCCGAAGGCCGGCCTGCTTCGCGCCAGGTGGCGCCGCCGTCTTCACTGACCTGGATCAGGCCGTCATCGGTACCGGCGTAGAGCAGGTTTTCATCCAAAGGTGATTCTTCCAAATTGGTGATCGTGCCATACATCGACATGGCCAATAAATCCCAGGGCGCGTCGATGCTCCACACGCGGCCCATCACTGGGTTCAAGAGGCGGTCTTCATCGCGAGTCAGGTCGCCTGAAATCACGGTCCAACTGTCGCCGCGGTCATCACTGCGCCAGACTTGTTCGCTGGCCACATACAACCGAGCCGGATCATGGTGGCTGATCAGGATCGGTCCATCCCAGTTCCAACGGCCTTCAGGTTGCCCTTCAAGGGGCTCGGGCCGGATGGGGAAACCTTCTCCGGTGACCCGGTCAACGCGCCAGAAATGACTCTGCTGCCAACTGGAATAGATGATGTCCGGATTGGTCGGATCAATGGCCGGTTGGTGCCCGTCGCCAAACAGGGTCACGTTCCAATCGGCGTTGCGCAGGCCGTGGATATGATCGGTGCGCACCGGGCCATACTGGGTGTTGTTGTCCTGGGTGCCACCGATGATGTGGTAAAAGGGCTCGTCGTAGTCGACGGCCACTTTGTAGAACTGGGTGAGCGGCAGGTTGGCGGCGTATTTCCAGTTTTTGCCACGGTCCCACGATTCATAGATGCCGCCATCGCATCCGGCCAGCAGGTAGTCGGGGTCGGTGGGACTGAAGGCCAGAGCGTGGTTGTCGACGTGCTTGTGCTCTTCGCCGACGGGCTGAAAAGTGAGGCCGCCGTCGTCGGTGAACGACATCCGCACTTCCATGTAGTACACCAGGTCAAAGGTGTGGGGGCTGGCGAAAATCTCCGTGTAATAGTGGGGACCGGTGCCGCCGGCGATCTTATTGCTGCGCTTCTCCCAGCTTTCGCCGCCGTCGGTTGAGCGGTAGAACCCACCGGTGCGCGCGCCCAATTCGATGGCCGCGTACATCACGCCCGCTTTTTGGGGTGAAAGGGCCAGGCCGATCTTGCCCATGTCTTCGGTCGGCAATCCGGTTTTCAGCTCACGCCAGGTGCGCCCGCCATCGGTCGATTTGTGAATGCCCGATTCGGGGCCGCCGTCCATCAAGACCGCCACGTCGCGGAAGCGTTGCCAGGTGGTGGCGTAGAGAATGCTGCTGTCGAAAGGATCGATCACCACTTCACCCACACCGGTGAATTCCCCGCCACCGAGGACTTTTTCCCAGGTGATGCCGCCGTCGACCGACATGAACAGCCCGCGTTCGCCGCCGCCAGACCACAATGGTCCCTGCGCCGCCACGTAGACCACATTCGGATCTTCGGGATGCAAGAGGATACGCCCGATGTGCTCGCTCTTCGTCAACCCCATGTTCTGCCAGGTCTGCCCGCCATCACGGCTGCGGTACACGCCGTCGCCATAGCCCACATGCCGCCCACTCACGTTTTCGCCGCTGCCAACCCAGATGGTGTCCGGGTGGCGCGGGTCAATGGTCAGGCAGCCCACTGAATAGCTGGTTTGGTCGGTGAAAATATCCTGCCAGGTGGTGCCGCTGTTGACGGTCTTCCACACGCCGCCGCTGCCGGCCGCCACATACCAGGTGCCCTGATCAGTGGGGTCGACGGCGATGTCCGCGATGCGTCCGGACATCAAAGCAGGGCCCAGGCTACGCAATTTCAGGCCTGCCAGAGTCTCTGCGTTGAGGGCGGATTTTTCTTCATCGGCCGCGGCCATAGCCACCGCAGAACCCAGGAAGAGTGCCATCGTGGCCACGAGGATTATCAGGGCGGTGGGGCGGCGAAAATTCAACAAGGCGAGTCTCCTTTGACGATTGGCCGGACGCACTGGTGGCCCGGCTGAGACAGACTACCACGCCAAGGCCCAGGTCCGCCTCAGGAAACAAAAAAAGGCCCCGAACCGAAGTCCAGGGCCGCTGTCAAAATCAGGGGGTTGCGCTATTCCACTAAAGTCATCTTCCCGCCCAGGGTGTGATCAGGAGTGGCCAGGCGGTACAGATAGATGCCCGAGGCCACCATGCGGCCGCTTTCGTCCTGGCCGTTCCACAAAATGGCGTGGGGACCGGAGGTGAGGCTTTCGGAGACCAGCGTGCGCACCAACCGCCCGGCGGTATCGTAGACCGACAGATTTACGGCACCGGCTTGCGCCAGAGAGAAGCTGATGGTCGTCGCCGGATTGAAAGGGTTCGGGTAATTCTGGTTCAGGTTCAGGCCGCGCGGCAAATTGTCGCCAACGGCGCTGACATCACTGACGGGTTCGCCGACAGACACCAGCAGCGGCAAATAGGCGCCGGAGATTTCCGCCGTGGCGGCCGTATTGTCTTCGCCAAAACCGATGGTGAAAGTGCGAGACGTGCCCGAGATGCGCGGGAAGAGCGAGTTGGGCGAGTTGCTCAGAACCCGTCCAAATCCGAAAACAGTCATGTTGGGCCCCGGCGCACCGCTCAGACCCATACTGTGATACTGGTCGAGAGATGCATCGCCCATGTCGTCGCTCAGGTACAAGTACCGAGAGGCGGCCGTGTCGTGAAAATAGAGCCACTGCGGGTCGGCCAGGGCCATTTCCCATTTGTCATTGTTGTCGTAGGCGCTGGAAACAGTGCCGTCCGAGCGCACCACCATGTCGCCGGGATCAAGCAGACCGCCGGGCGTGCCTTCGTACAAAAACCAATAGTTGCCGCCATTGCTGCTGCCGACCTGGTCGACGGTCATCCGTGCAAAGGCCTGATAAAACTCCCAATGAACGATCCACTCGTTGGCGCCGTCATTGGTGACCGAACGCACCGTCACTTTTAAGGGGCCATGATTGACCAGGGTGCTGGACGCGTTGTCGAAACCGGGATGAAAGAAACTGTCGCTGGACTGGCCTTCCACAAAAACCAAATTGGGCATGCCGCGGTACTCGCCGCCGGAGCGACTGCCGGAGATGTCGTGAAAACTGATCCAATCCTGGCCGTCGTTGTCGATGAGGCTGGCCAGACCAGCGCCATCTTTCTGATAGTAATAGTCAGCGCGCGGAGTGTTCACCAGATATGTCATCTGGTTCTCGTACACCAGGCTGTCGACAGTCGTGGGCACGGCCACCGCGGGGGCAGGCGGGCAATCGCCACAAGCGCCAACCACATCAAAGAGCACCCGGTAGTGGCGGGTGCTCATTGCTGGGGTCGTATCGTTCATGACAAAGACCAGATTGCCCACGATGTTGGTCGCGGCATCAAAATCGGCGGCGGCATCAAACTGGAACCGCACACTGGGGTTCAGAACAATGCCGGCGGTGTCAACCTCGACGACCTGCAGGGTCGCCGGGTCCAGGGTGCCGGCCAAGCCGAAGAGATATGATGTCAGGTCCAGGGGGGCATCCACGGGCATGTCCACTCGGACAGCAGCGCCGGTTTCGGCGGTCACCGCGTAGTGATACTGCTGGGCGGCTCGGGCATTGAGTGGCCCCATCATCACCAAAACCAGGACCAATGCTCCGAGAAAAAGCAGGACCCATACCCGGGGCGACCAGGTCGTGCGGCCATTGCGCAGGGCCTTGGTTTTTTGGAAATAGTCGGCGGTGTGCAGTCCAGCGGGCAGGCTCTGATGGGTTTGTAAGTTGTGGCGGTTTGACATGGGGAACCTCTTGCGTTGCGGGCGAAATCCGGGACCGACGATCTGGACTCGGGTACTTCGCTCCTCCAATGGGAACCATGTTACCATAAATCATAGTCGTCAGAAAAGCACAAAAGGTAAAAAATAGCAGATAAAAGTGAAAACCAGCGATCAGAAAATGGGTAAAAATCCCCACTTGATCTCCTGGATGAAGCCGAACAGCTTGCCGGCCCGGAAGAGAAACTCCAGTCCCACAACCATTACCAGAATCGCCGCCACGAGGTTGAACTTGCGTTGCAACGAGGGGGCGAGGCGTCCGGCGCCCAATCCCACCGCCACCAATACCGGGATGGTGCCCAGGCCAAACATGGCCATGGTGCCCGCTCCATGCAGCGGTGAGGGGCTGGCCAGGGCGGCGGCGGCCATGGCGTAGACGGGGCCACAGGGCAGAAAACCATTGGCAACGCCCAGCATGTAGCGTCCGGCCATGCTGCGGGTGCCGACCAGACCCATGAATTTTTCGGCGGTGAAACGGCCAAAGCGGCTGCTTTCGACCAAGCGAGTGGTGGGCAGCCATCCCCGCAGGCCCATGCCCATCAGGAACATCATCAGGCCTGAAATCAGAAACAGCCAGGCGCGAATCTGGGAAGAAGGACCACCGTGCCGGGCTGCGGTGGCCAAGAGTCCAAAAATCAGACCAATCATGGCGTAGGAGTTGATCCGGCCCAGATGGTAGACCAGCATGGCCGGAATCAGTGCGCGAAAGCGGTTGTCGTTTTTGCCCTGGGCCAGGCTGAAGGTGCTGATCAGGGGGCCGCACATGCCAATGCAGTGGCCGAGGCTGGTGGTGATACCAATGCCAAAAGCCGCCCATGGGAACCCCACAAATACAAATCGAAAAATGCCCAGGATGCGAATCTGACCATGCTTATTGATTGGATCTCGCAATATGGTAAAAGGGGTGGCCCATGCTC
>JADGEP010000600.1 GCA_016744275.1 Candidatus Krumholzibacteriia bacterium
GGCCAGGACCGCGCCCGGTGCAAAGACTACGATACCAGGCAGCAGAGCCTTGAACGCCCCACCGGCCGAAGCATATTCGCCCCCGGCAAAAACCTTCAGCATGGGGTCAACCAGGAATAAAAGGGGCACTCCCGCAGCCAAAGTCACCAGAATGCCCAACCGCACCGCCTTGGCCGCTGTCCGGTCGCGCTCCGGATCTGAGGCGTGGGCCGCTGAACTGTGCACCAGCAGGGGTGTCAAAGCCCCTGGTAAAAGCCACAGCATTTCACCCAGATAGACCGCGATGGAATAGATGCCCACCTCGGCCGCGCCCCGGTAGTGTTCCAGCATGCCCTGATCCAGGCGCAAGAGCAGAAAATAGGCCACTGCCGAAATCTGGCCCAACCACCCCCGCCTCAGATTGTAACCAATGAGGCCCAACAGGCTGCGTTGGTCCAGGTCATCCGGCACCGACTCATCAGTCGCCGCGGCGGACACATCCGGCTCCACGCGGGCCGCAATGGCAGCCGCATCGCCCCGCCGTATTTCGCGTACAAGAATGACCAGCATCATCAGCATGCCGGCGGCCTGGGCCAAGGCCAGAGCGCCCACCGTGCGTTCAAAAGTCAGGGTGCCGGTCACCGCCAGCAACGCAATCAGGGCCAGATGCCCCGTGGCGCGAAACCCGTTGACAGCCGCGCCGACAACCAAGCGGCCTCGGGCCAGCAGGTCGTAGGAAAACGTTTCAAAGCCCAGGATGCCAACAGCCGCCACCGCCGCCACATAACCCAACCCCTGCGACCATCCCAGATGATCTCCCAAGACCCCCCGCAAGTAGCCAAAGGTGGAGCCCCAACCAAGCAGGAACAAGACCCCCACCATGCCGACAACCCAGATCATCTGGGCCGCAAACATGCGGGCGGCACGCACTTTCCCCTGGCGAAGAGGCGGCACCGCCGCCAAGCCCATGCCCCCACCGAGCAGCGACGCCAGAAGCATGGCCAACGCCACTGTCAGGCTGTAGTGCCCTTGCCCCTCGGGCCCCAGAATGTTGGCAATGATCATCACCAGGGCGGCATTGGCCAATACCTGGCCCACCCGGCTGAAGAGAATCTGGCTGCCCGCTTCGATCAGCTTCATTTTTGCCCACCAGCACGAGGTTTGCCGGTCGCATTGTCGTGCCAACGCCCGGAGGTGCCGGCCTTCGCCTGACCAGCCAGATTGCTGATGCGTCGCAGCGCTCTGAGCGGCCCCGAATCGTTCACGTAGAATCCGCGCTCCATCAGCTCGGCTCCAAAATACTTTTTGAAGCCGGACAGGGAATTGATGCCACCGCTGGCGCCAAAATCCAACCACTGAGCGCTGCGATTGCAGGCTTCAACGATGTCGCCCCAGAAACACAGCGTGGCGGGAAAATGCGTGCGGGCAAAGGCCGGATCCGTCACGCCATTCCAGGCAAAAACCCGCTCGCCCAGATGCAGGCACAGATGCCCGCCGATGACTTGTTTCTCATGGCGCACACAGGTGAAAAACACATGGTCGTGGGGATCGAGGAGCAGGTCTTCCAGTTGCCCCAGCGGCGTCGGCACCACTCCCCAGTGG
>JADGEP010000601.1 GCA_016744275.1 Candidatus Krumholzibacteriia bacterium
GTGGGGGCCTTTGTGGTCACCGCCGGTCTGGGGGCCGAAGCCGCCGCTGCCGCTCGAAAAGCTGATGATGACGACTACCGTTCGATCATGGTCAAGGCCGTGGCCGATCGCCTGGCCGAAGCCTTTGCCGAATATCTGCACCTGGAAGTGCGGCGCGAAGACTGGGGCTACGCGGCCGAGGAATCCCTCGACAACGCGGCCCTCATCAGTGAAAAATACCGCGGCATCCGACCGGCACCGGGCTATCCGGCTTGCCCGGATCATGTCTCGAAGCGGGCCCTGTTTGGACTGCTGGATGCGGCAAAAAAGACTGGCGTTCAACTGACCGACAGTTGCGCCATGGATCCGGCGGCTTCGGTCTCCGGTTGGTATTTCAGCCATCCGGACGCCCGCTATTTTGGTCTGGGAAAAATCAATCAGGAACAGGTGGCGGACTACGCCGAACGGGTCGGAATCCCGGTCGACGAGGCCGCCCGTTGGTTGGACGCGAATCTGGTTTAAATGGGGTCACCACGTTTTGAAAGATGAAGCACATGCACGTCACTGAGCATCTGGACAAGTCGCAGAAAACACTCTTCAGTTTTGAGATTATCCCGCCGCCACGGGGCAAGACGGTGCGCGATATTATCGAGATTGTTGAGCAGATTGCGCCGGTCAAGCCGCCCTTCATCGACGTGACCAGCCACATGGCCGAGGCCACCTACGATGAGCAAAAAGACGGCACGGTCAAACGCCGGATCCGCAAAAAACGACCCGGGACGATCTCGATCTGCGGCATCATCCAGAACCGGTACGGCATCGACACGGTGCCGCATCTGTTGTGCACCGGGTTCACCCGGGAAGAAACCGAAGACGCGATCATCGAGCTGAATTACCTGGGCATTCAAAATGTATTGGCCATCCGGGGTGACGAGTCCAACTACAACAAGGCCCTGTCCAAGGGACGCACCCGCAATGTCTATGCGAAAAACCTGGTGGAGCAATTGGTCGGCCTGCGCGAGGCCCAATACCTTGATGACATTGCCAACAGCGAGCCCATCAATTTCTGCGTTGGAGTAGGTGGCTATCCGGAAAAACATGTCGAGGCGCCCAACTTCAAGACCGACATCAAGCATCTCAAGGCGAAAGTTGACGCGGGGGCCGACTACATCGTCAGCCAGATGTTCTACGACAACGATGACTTTTTTGCCTACACCAAATTGTGCCGTGAAGCGGGCATCGATGTGCCCATCATTCCTGGCCTGAAGCTGATCGAAAACGTGCGGCAATTGCGCACCCTGCCGAAACACTTTCACATCTCGCTGCCTGATGAGTTGGTCGACGAGATCACCGATTCGCCCAAGCACGTGAAAGAGATTGGCCGCCGCTGGGGCCGCAAGCAGGTTGAAGGCCTGATGAACGAGGGTGCCGAGTGCATCCATTTTTACGTGATGAACGACGCCTCGCCGGTGGTGGAGATGATCAGCGACCTAGTTTGATTCAACCGGTTAGGTTGTGCCTCGGAGATTGTGTCTGGTGCAATGATTGCAGACGACGTGTAGGGTGCAAGTTAGCATGCGGGCTGGCC
>JADGEP010000602.1 GCA_016744275.1 Candidatus Krumholzibacteriia bacterium
GTAAACTGCCGGGGCCGTCGTTGTCGACAATGTTGATCTGCAACACGCTGTCGGTGGGCGAAATCAACGGGCCGTCCGCATCGCTGATCACCAGAAACAAGGTTTCGGTGGGTTCCGTCAGGGCATCGTCCACCAAGGGTATTTCTATTGTCTGGGACGCATTGTCTCCGGGTTGCCAACTCAAGAACCCTTCGCCGCCGGTGAAGTCATCCGGCGCGGTGGCGGTGCCGCCCGCTTGGACCGAATAGGCGAGAAATAGGAAGCCGAGTGATGTCTCGCTCAAGTCGATTTGGACAAAGACAGAACCTGCGCCTTCGCTGACGTCCACGATGGGGGGACCGCCCCAGGAAGCTTCGGGCTGGGCTTGGACAGGGGAGCCTGCGCCCTGCCCAAGGCTGATAAATACCAATAAGACAAACAGCTTGCGGAACATGGGTGCCTCCCAGGGGTTGATGCTGTATTTTTGTTTCGGCGCTATTTTTGATTCGGCGCTGGGCGCTAAGAGGGGCTTCTCTCATAAGTAGAAGCAGGATTGGGGATCAGGATGGGTCATGAAAATGAAAAGTTTCCAAAAATGTCATGACGTTGTGTTGAATGAGCGGTATCAACCCGCCCTTGAATTTTGATGGAAATTCGGTACTCTACCGGGCAGAGATCAGGTTTCCGCCCAATATTTGTGTTAAATGTGAGCCGACAAAGAGCGAAATTATATAAAGATAGCACTTTAGCAGGATTATTGACTGCCACACAGCCAAGGGACTGAAGGAACGATGCTGAAAGTTCTCATAGTCATCGGGACAAGACCAGAGGCGATCAAATTGGCGCCTCTTGTGCAGGCCTTTCGGCAGCGGCCGGACGCAGCCCAGGTGCGCGTCTGCGTCACGGCTCAACACCGCCAGATGGTGGATCAGGCTCTGGCGCGGGTGGGCGTGAAGGCCGACCATGACCTGAATGTCATGACCCGCACCCAGACTCCATCTGATGTGGCGGCGGCGGTCCTGCATGGCATGCAGGATGTCCTGCGCCAGGAACAACCGGATTGGGTGGTGGTGCAAGGCGATACCACGACCACGATGGCAGCGGCGTTGGCGGCGGCCAATGCCGGGCTGGGGGTGGCCCATGTGGAAGCCGGTCTGCGCACTTACGATAGGCAACAACCGTTTCCCGAAGAACTGAACCGCTGTTTGGTGACCCAGATGGCTGATCTGCATTTTGCGCCCACGCCCGCTGCCCGCGACAACCTGTTGCGCGAAGGGATTGACGCGGCTCGCATTTTTGTGACCGGCAATACCGGCATCGACGCTTTGTACGCGACCGTTGCCGAATTGGATTCTGACGTCGGGGCGGCTCCTCTGCCCGAGTTGCCTGCCGAGGCGCGGGTGGTGTTGGCCACGGCTCACCGCCGTGAAAATCTGGGCTTGCCTTTCGAACGCATTTGCACGGCGCTGGCCGAAGTTGCGAGTTGGGATGCCAGAAACCACGTGGTATTCCCGCTGCATCCGCGGCCCGAAGTGCAGGAAACCGCCCGCCGTTTGCTGGGCGAAGCCCCCCGGGTCATTCTC
>JADGEP010000603.1 GCA_016744275.1 Candidatus Krumholzibacteriia bacterium
TTGCCCGTCACGTTGGCGATGCTCTCGGCGGCGATTTCACCCGTTTCCAGGTTCTTGAAGTGCAGCGTATACAACCGGCGCCCGGCCTTGTCCACGGCATAGACCAATCGTTTGGTATCAGGACTCACATTCACGCCGCGCAGGGCAAAATAGCCTTCACCCTCGCCCATGGCATTGCCATCGAGCAACACTTCTTCGGCGCCTTCGAGGCTGCCGGCACGCCGGCAATGCACCGCGTATTCGCCACCGAGCACATAGCGCGCGTAGTAGAAGTAGCCGTCTTTTTCCACCGGCGCCGAAGAATCGTCCTTCTTGATCCGGCCTTTCATCTCCTCGAACAGTTCGGCTTGCAAGGCGTCGGTGTCTTTCATCATCTCGTCGAGGTACGCGTTTTCGGCGTCGAGATAGGCCAATACTTCGGGATCTTCCCGTTCGTTCAGCCAATAATAATTGTCCACCCGCGTATCGCCGTGGATGGTCATCTCGTGGGGCTTGATGGCCGCCTCGGGCGGCACCGGCCCCTGGCCACATCCGCCCATCGCGCCAACGATCACACTCATCAACAGAACCACCTTCACCCAGGTCAGGGTCTTGTTAGCGTTGCACATCACGAATTCCTCACAGCGACCACGAAATTTTCAGTGGCCTGAAAAGGGACGACCGCGCGGTCGGGACGAAACAGAGTCGCCCGCACCAACCGTCGCAGCGTTGCATTGCCGATCATATCCATGGGGGCGGTCATGCGGAAACTGCTTTCCACCTGAAACCCCGCCGCCGTCACCATCTGTTCGATTTCCCGAAGGCGGTAAATGCGCGCCCGCGCCCAGCGATCATGAAGTTTCTTGGGCCACCAGCTAACCAGCGGCACCCGATTCCAAGGCACGCGATCAAAGGGCCAGGCGGCCATGTCGCAGCCGTGGGTCTCAAAAACCCACCACCGGTTCGGCACCGAAATGATCAGCCTACCGCCCGGCTTCAGCACTCGGTGCATCTCGGCCAGGGCCGCTTTTTCATCCGGCACGTGTTCCAGCACCGTGAAAGAGGTCACCACATCGACGGCGCCCTCCTCCAGGGGAATGCGGCCGTCTGCCAACAACACCCCGCAGGCGCGGTCACTGAGCTGGCGGGCCGCCACATCGGCCTCAAAGGCGGCCAAAAAATCCGGATTCACATCGACGCCCGTCACCCGTTGGCAAACCCCGGCCAGCAGCACCGACTGGGCGCCGTTGCCGCAGCCAAAATCCACCAGATGTCCGCCGGGGGAAGGCAGAAACGGACGCAGCAGGCGCATCCGGCGGGTTAAAATCAGCTGCTCCGCCGTGGCAGGCATGCCTCCGGCCAGATGCTGCAAATCGGTTTTTTCGGTGGCGGCCAATATCCCTCCAGGCCGGTGCGGCCCATGGCGATCAACAGTTCGGCGCAATAAAATTTGGAAAGGCGCGCCCTCAATGGTAATCTGAACCCATGAAAGATCCCAACAACAAAGACAAAACGTCCAGCAGTCCGTCCCACGACGAGCTGGAGGCGGCCATCCGCCGGGACCGCAAAT
>JADGEP010000604.1 GCA_016744275.1 Candidatus Krumholzibacteriia bacterium
GCCTATGCCAGTGAGCAGTCGGCCATCGATGCGGTGAACCTTGGCGCCTTCTCGTACATGCAAAAGCATTGCAAGAATGACGAGATCAAAATGATCGTGCGCAACGCCATGGCCTTGCGCAAAGCCAAATCCGAAAACATCAAGCTCAAGAAAGAGCTGACCCGTACCAAGAGCCGCAAGAACATCATCGGCCAGTCGGCGCGCATGCGTTCGGTCTACAAGATGGTGGACAAGATCGCCGCGACCACCGCGACGATCCTGATCAATGGTGAAAGCGGCACGGGTAAGGAATTGATCGCGCAGTCGATCCACGAGCGCAGTGATCGCAGTCGCGGTCCATTCGTGGCGATCAACTGTGGTGCCATTCCCGAATCCCTGTTGGAAAGCCAGCTCTTTGGCCACGTGAAGGGCTCCTTTACGGGCGCGGATCGCGATAATACCGGTTTCTGCCGTCAGGCCGAAGGTGGAACCATTTTTCTCGACGAGATCGGGGAAACTCCTCACGCCATCCAGGTGAAACTGCTGCGCATGCTGCAGGAACGCGAAATCTATCCGGTGGGCAGCAGCAGCCCGGTAAAGGTGAACGTGCGTGTGGTGGCGGCGACCAACCGCGACCTCGAAGAGGAAGTGGCCCTGGGGAACTTCCGCACGGACCTGTATTACCGCCTGAATGTCATACCGCTGAATCTGCCGGCACTGCGCGAACGGTCTGAAGATGTCCCCCTGCTGGTGGATCATTTCCTGAAACGCTGTTGCCCCGATGACTACAAAGGCAATCTGGGTTCGCTGATGGACGATGCGGCACTGCGCGCCCTGCAAGCCTACGAGTGGCCGGGCAACGTGCGGGAATTGGAAAACGTGATTGAGCGCGCGAGCATCATTCGCGACTCCGATCGCATCACCACCCGGGACTTGCCGACTTTCATCGCCTCGGGTTCCAGCAACGACTTTTCGGCCTCAAGCTTAAATGTGGGGGGCCTGGTCACTCTAGATGACCTGGAAAAAGCGCATATCCTGGCGGTCCTGGAGACCACCAACGGTGCGCGCAAACAAACATCCGAAATCCTCGGCATCAACGCCTCGACGCTTTATCGCAAGCTCAAGAAATATGGGCTACAGGAAATCGGCGAAGGTGACGATGACGAGAGTGCCAACCCCGAAGTGCCCGGAGCTGAGCTCCTGGACGCTGTGGAATCCGCCATTCGCGAGAGCAATGAGGCGGAAACCGATTCGGGATTGGTTAAAGATCCGGTGACAGTGGGCTGAAGCTTGCTAGAGACCGGATTTCGCAAGGGAAAATCTGCCGGGTGGGGCAAAATGCAAGTCCCGAAGGCCGATTTAGCCCCAGGCGGAAAGCATGAAGAGTTTTGTAACCCTTATGAACAAACGGAGTTGTGAATGAAGGGTTCAAAAGGAAGCAAATGGCACGCCCATTGCTTGAAGTCAACTGCCGTTGGCAGAAATCATGTCGGAAAACCATTTCCGACGCACAGCACCAGAGGCCCGCGAGGGCTGAAGCGAATGGAGACAGATGTGT
>JADGEP010000605.1 GCA_016744275.1 Candidatus Krumholzibacteriia bacterium
CTTGAAGATAGAGCCGCGATCCAGCCACGCAGCTTTGCCCCGAAGCCCCGAAGATCGCTCCCATGGCACCGTTCACGGCGCTGCCCACATCAACGTCGTCGAACACTAGCACCGGAGATTTGCCGCCCAGTTCCAGGATCGTGCGGCCCAAACGAGCGCCGACGATACCACCAATGCGCTGGCCCATGCGGGTCGAACCGGTGGCACTGATCATCGGGATGTTGTGGTCGTTGACCAGTTTTTCGCCGATGGTCGAACCGCGACCGATGGTCACGCAGCTGACGCCCTGGGTGATGCCGTTGGCCGCGAAGACCTCATTGGCAATATTCTGGCAAGCAATGGCGCACAACGGCGTCTTGCTCGAAGGCTTCCAGATGGCCGAGTCGCCACAAACCCAGGCCAGCGCCGTATTCCAGGCCCAGACGGCCACGGGGAAGTTGAAGGCGCTGATGACGCCGACGACACCCAGAGGATGCCATTGCTCCATCATGCGGTGCTTGGGACGCTCGCTCTGCAGGGTCGGGCCGCTCAGGTTGCGGCTCATGCCCACGGCGAAGTCGCAGATGTCGATCATCTCCTGCACTTCACCCATGCCTTCAGTGTGAATCTTGCCCATCTCCAGGCTGACCAGCGCACCCAGCATTTCTTTCTTCTCGCGCAGGGCCATGCCGATCTGGCGCACAATTTCGCCACGCAAGGGAGCCGGCATCGTCCGGAATTCCAGGAACGCCTTGCGGGCATTCTTCATCACCACGTCGTAGTCCTTGGGACTCGCTTGCTCGATTTTCGCCAGAATCTCACCCGTGGTCGGGTTGGTCGAAACGATGTAGTCCTTGCTGCTGGCAAACCACTCGCCGCCAAAGTTGGCGCCCTTCATCCGCGCCTTCAAGCCCAACGCGCGGAAAATCTGGTTCTTGGTCACCATCTTCTCGGTTTTCTTGGCCATTTTCAGAACCCCTCTTCAGGTTTTCCGCCAGCGGCGGAAGGTGGTTGTGGTCAGTAGACCGTCTTCTTCTCGGCACAAACAATATTCAGATTCGCCAACTCATCCAACACCGGATTGTAGATCTCCGGGATCACCGGGCGCAGCACGCCACGACTGGTGATCTTTTCTTCCAGAATCAGCCGGGCCGCAATGGCGGCCGGCAGGGAAACCGTGCGGGACATCGAACTGTCGCCGTACCGCACGCCAAAATCGACCAGACTGCTGGTCAAACGTTCATAATGATCGTCCTCGGCAAACCACGCTTTGAATTCGTGGAAGAGCACGACCATGTCCCGCTCGCCAGGATTGTAGCGCAGCTTGTCGAGCATGATTTCGCCCAGGGCATCCAAGGGTGAGATCTCGTCCTGGCCGATGGGGCGCCGCGAGAACAATCCCAGCCAATGCATGTTCCAGGGTGGCAACGTATCGGCGGGCAGGCGCATTTTACTGGCTGCCGCCACGCGCAGATCTTCGGAAGGATCAGCTTCCAACAGGTCCCGCATGTATTCCCCGTAGGTCATGTCTTTGCTGTTGCGCGGCTCGGTATCCAGC
>JADGEP010000606.1 GCA_016744275.1 Candidatus Krumholzibacteriia bacterium
GGCCTACACCAACATGGTGAACATGATCGATCTGGCCGGATCACCGATCTGGGCCAAGGACCGGGGCGAAGGCGACCCCATTTTTGTGGCCGGTGGGTCCTGCGCCCTGAATCCGACGGTGGTCAGTCCATTTTTGGATGTGGTCCTGCTTGGTGATGGGGAAGAGACCGTGCTGGACATTGCCGATCTGATTGTGCGCCGCAAGAAAGAGGGTGCGACCAGGGCGGAGATCCTGGCTGAAATCAAGCAGGTCGATGGCGCGTGGCATCCCGAGGTGACCGAACCGGTGCGGGCGCGGGTCCTGAAAGATTTGAATACTTTTCCGCCGCCCGAGCAAATCGTGCCGGTGATGGAACCGGTGCATGATCGGTTGTCGCTGGAAGTGATGCGCGGTTGTGTGCGCGGTTGCCGGTTCTGTCAAGCTGGCATGATCACCCGTCCGGTGCGTGAACGCGACGCCGGCGCCCTCATTCAGGCCGCCGCCGAAGGCATCGCCGATGCCGGCTATGATGAAGTGAGCCTGCTGAGCCTTTCGACCGGAGATTTTACCGGCCTGGGCGAAACGGTCGTGGGCATCCAGGACAAGATGGAAGGCAAGCGCACCAATGTTGCGCTGCCCAGTTTGCGGGTCGACTCGGTGGACAAAGGATTGTACGACGCGATCAGCCGCGAGCGGCCGTCCAATTTCACCTTTGCTCCCGAAGCGGGCAGCCAGCGCCTGCGCGACGTGATCAACAAAAACATCACCGAAGAAGACATCGTGACGACGGCGCGGCAGGCGTTGCAGGCAGGCGTCAAGAGTGTGAAGCTGTACTTCATGATCGGCTTGCCGACTGAAGAAAAAGAAGACATCGATGAATTGATCGCCCTGGTGGGCAAGGTGGTGGGCATGGCGCCCAGGGGCGGCTCGCAGATCAACGTCTCGATCTCGCCATTTTCACCCAAAGCCCATACACCGTTCCAATGGGCGGGCCAAATCAGCCGCGAAGAAATCAACCGCCGCAACAGTTACCTCGGGCATCACCTGCGCCGCATGAAAGTGAAGGTGGGATTGCGCGAGCCCGAGACATCCCATCTGGAAGGCATGCTGGGTCTGGGGGACAGCGAGCTGAGCCGGGTGGTGGCAACGGCGTGGCGTATGGGCGCCCGCTTTGATGGTTGGACCGAACACTTCAATTTTGAGACCTGGGAAAAAGCCATGGCAGCCGAGGGACTGTCGTCCGACACTTACCTCTCGGAACGCGATCCCGACGTGCCGTTGCCCTGGTCAACGGTGGACGCGGGGGTGGACATTGACTTCCTCAAGCGCGACTGGCGCCGGGCGGTCAAGGCCAAGATATTGCCGGATTGCCGGCTCGAAAGCGCCTGTTACGATTGCACTTCCTGCTCGGGTGATTTCGCCCACGGGTCTGGCAGGTCCAGTGTCACACCCTTTAGCTCACTGGCCACTGTTAATGTCGTCCCCTGCCCCGGTACAACCTCTATATTAATATCCGCCTCTGTTTCACCTTGAGCAAATT
>JADGEP010000607.1 GCA_016744275.1 Candidatus Krumholzibacteriia bacterium
TTCCAGGGCGCCGGCGCTGACTTCGGGCGCAGCCACACCGTAGAAAATGAACAGGTTGGGGTCGAAGCTTTCGGGCAGGTGGGTGAAGACCTGGGTGGCCACCTGTTGTTCGTCGATCAAGGCATTCTGCAGGCGGCTGCTGCGGCCGGTGGCCAAGATGTCATTCAACAACTCGAGCGCTTGCCAGTCGGCACTGCCGGCTTCGGGCACATGGTAGGCCAACATCACGTTGGGCGACGTCACCGATTCCTTCTGCACGTACACCCGACGCTCGCCTTTTTGCTCGGGCTCGGTGGTCACCACGGCGCGCGGTGCGGGTTGGGCCGGGATGGGACCAAAGTGCTTCTTGGCCATTTTTTTGACGTCTTTGAATTTCACGTCACCGGCGATCACGACCACGGCATTGTTGGGCGCGTAGTAGGTGCGGTGGTAATCTTCGACATCTTTCTGGCTCCAGGCCGCGATGTCGGATTCATGCCCGATGACCGACCAGCTGTAAGGGTGGGCGCGGAAAGCCGAGCCCTTGACCTCTTCCCAGATGGTGCGGAAGTTCGAGTTCTCCAGCCCGGTGCTGCGCTCGCTGGTCACCACGCCGCGCTCGGACTCGACCATGCCCGGGTCGATGCTCAGATTGGCGATGCGGTCGGCTTCCAGGTCAAACATCAGGTCCAGGGCGTCGGCCGGGAACCAGTCCGTATAGACGGTGATGTTTTCGGTGGTGTAGGCGTTGTTGGCGCCGCCGGCCGCTTCCATGGTGCGGTCGAACATCTTGGGGCCATACTTTTCGGAGCCGTTGAACATCATGTGTTCAAAGAAGTGCGACAGTCCGGTGATACCGGGCACCTCGTTGCGCGAGCCGACCTTCCAGAACAGGTACATGTTCGCGTTGGGAATGGAGTGGTCTTCGAGGACCAGCACCTTCATGCCGTTGTCCAGAGTGAAGGTCTTGATGTCGTCGGCGCTGGTGGCGGCCAGGGCGGTGCCCGCAGCCAGACTCAGGGCGATGACGATCCCGGTGATCCAGGACTTCATGGTTTGCTCCTTGTGGGACTGAGATCTCTTGAGTAGGGAGATCAGGATGACTCAGGATGACTGGGAATCGTATGCAATAACGTTATAGCCTAATGCAGAGTTGCATCGATGCCACGGAAAATCAGCGACTGAGGACCAGGCGGACCACCACCAGCAGCATCAGAACCGCGAATATGCGCCGAAATACGGCTCCTCGCACCCGGCGGTTGGCCCAGGCGCCCAATTGGGCTGCCGGCACGGCCGACAGGGCCAGCAGGCCCACCACCGGCAGGGCCACAAATCCGGTGAAGCCGGGTCCAGGAGAGACGGCGGGGGTTCCGCTGAGGTAACCCAGGGTGGCGGCCAGGGAGCTGAAGATGATCACGGCGCTACTGGTGCCGGCGAGCCATCCGGCGGGCAAGCCCAGGATGATGGCCAGGGCGGGCACCAGAACAATGCCGCCAGCCAGGCCGCTGAACCCAGCGACCAGGCCCACGCC
>JADGEP010000608.1 GCA_016744275.1 Candidatus Krumholzibacteriia bacterium
CGTCAGGGCGATCTCTTCGCCCAGGGCAATCATGGCCGCGACATGAACGTTGCACGCCTCATCGGCCTCGAAGTCGTGGTGCCAACGCACCGCTTCTTCCAGCTCCTGGCTCAGGTTCCATTCCTGAATCAGCAACGATCCCAGCGCACCATGATCGAAGCCCAGCAGGTCCCTTTCCACTTCATGATAGGGCCGGCCACTCTCGCTTGATTCAGACAGAATTTCCTGAAAGAGTTCGGGATGGCTGCGGGCCAAAACCAGCTGGCCGATATTCTGCATCAGCCCGCCAATGAAGACCGCTTCCGGGTCAGCCTTGCCCACCACCTGGGCCACCAATTGGCCGGCCATGGCCGACATCACCGACTGGCGCCAAATTTTCTGGTACAACATGCCGGCACCGGGGGCCAGAAAAACCGACCGCGCCGCCGTCACCAAAGTCCAATTGCGGATCGCGACAAACCCAAGCCTTACAATGGCTTCACTCACGGTCTTGATTTCCCGCACGGCCCCATAAAAGGGACTGTTGGCAATGCGCAGAACTTTTGCAGTGAGCGCCTGGTCCATCGCCAGGGCCGACTCCAATTTCGTGGCCGTCGTGCGTGGGTCTTCGATCACGGCCATGATATGGCAAGCCGCTTTGGGCAAGGCTGGCAATTCGCCGCTGTGCTTGAGGATGACCTCCGGGGTGAGTCGGGAGCCTGTCCCTTCATGAGGATCCCACTCCGGAGCATCCGGCAAGGCATCGGCCGTTTCGGCGGTGTTGCGGCTGCGGGATTTTTTGGGCGGTTCAACCGCTTGAGCCGGCGCCAGTTTGAGTTTGCGTTTTTCCCGTACCGGCAATATGACCGCTTCGTCGTCTCCGCCGGCGCGCACCGCGAAGGGATCAATTTCAATGTCTTTGACTGGCGCTGCAGACTTGGCCTCCGGTTCGGCAAACACTTCGGGATCGGCATCCCAGGCATTGTTGCCACCGGTGACAGCTTCACCAGGTGGTTGCGGCCCCCGCTCGGCCCGCAATGCCTGACTCTTTTGACGGCGGAAAAGTTCAGACTTCAGGATGCTGGCCACGCGACCTTGGCGATTCTGCACACCCTTGCTGAGCAGAATCATCCGTGACAGCGCGAAATGCGCCAAAATCTCGGCCACGGCCAAGGATTTTTCGGTTGCCTTGTCGGCGTCCAGGTAAAGGAACGTATTCCAATGCCCTTGCGATGGCAGCGGCACGACGATGACCTGCCGGTCGCGACTGCCGCGTCCGAGCATGAGGGTCAAATCCAGGGGGAAGTGTTTGACCAGATCGACAATATTCAACAATGGAATGTCAGACATTGTCCCTCCTGCGTTCAGGATGCTCTTTCAACCAGCACCGCGCCCGGTGTCCTTCCTGTATTCGCCCTAACTCCGGTTGTCGCTCCCGGCAAAGATCAAAAGCGTGCAGACAACGATCGGCAAATTTGCAGCCAATGACAATATCCGTAAGCACCGGTACGGTGCCCGGT
>JADGEP010000609.1 GCA_016744275.1 Candidatus Krumholzibacteriia bacterium
CCCATAAGGGTGATCGCCATACATCATATGCCGCAAACGCAGGGCCGCGGCCTGGATGGGGTTGTCATCCACAGAGGCCAGTTGCTCCAGGGCCAGGCGCTTTTCCTGATCGATTTCGTGGGCGGCAAAGCTGGGCTCGGCGATGGTCTTGCCCAAAAGTTCAAAGGCCCGATCAAGGTTGGTCGACAGTGCGGAGAGGAACAGGCCACTGTAGTCGCGATCAGCCTGCGGACTGAGAGAGGCGCCTTCGCCTTCCAGAATCTCGTGCAACGCTTCGGCGCTCAAATCGCCCGCACCCTTGACCGAAACCATTTGGGTCAGGGCGCTGAGTCCAGCCTCGGTAGCGGTTTCGGCGGTGGCGCCGCCAGCACTGGCCAGGCTCATCGTCAGGATGGGCAAAGCATTGTCGATTCGGTAACACACTTCCACACCGTTGCTCAGGTGGGCGGTCTGAAAGGCACTGTGGCCCGATGCATGCGTGGGAGTTTCCCCACCCTTGTTCGGGGCCGAGTGGGCCGCCGGGGCCGGAATTGCGCTGGGTTCTTCTGCGCCCAGCACGGGGCTCAAAAGCTGAGTCAGCGCTTCGCCTGTGGTGGGAATGCCCAGGGATTTGGCATCAGTCCCGTTGGGCAAATAGATGACAGCATTGATGTTGCCCAGGCGAAAGACGCTGCGGCAAAAGTTGCGCACGTCGTCGCTGGTGACTGCGGCGACCTGCTCGGGATAATGGAATGTGCCAGCCAGGTCATCATTCACATCATTGTGCCCCAGATTTGAGGCCTGTCCCTGCACGGTCTCCCCGCCAAAAACATAGCTACGCGAAACCCGGGTGATGGCGCGCTGCAGTTCGGCTTCGGTGCAGCCTTCGCTTTTGAGATCTTCGAGCACCCGCAGGATTGCCAACATGGCCTCGTTCAACCGGCCGGGGCCGGTTTCCATGTCAAAAAGGATGATGCCTTCGCGGGGGCCGGTCTCGGTCATGACAGCAAAATCATCCACGAGTTTCTTTTGCTCTTGCACCTGGCGGTACAGGCGGCAACTGCGGCCATCGGAGAGCACACGGCTGACCACACTGAGGATCGGGTCCAGGCCCTGCTTTTCACCGGGCGCCGGAAAAATGAGTTTGGCGTAGGCCTTTTTGATGTCGCCAAATTCGATTTTTAACCGCGGGGCATGGTGATCCGGTTCGGTGACCGGCTCGGCCACGATGGAACAGGGGCCGGGGCTGGCCGGAAAAAGGGCCGGGTCCACCTGACCGAATTTTTCCTGCACGGATGCGAATATTTCCTGGGGGTTGACGGCGCCGACCACGACCAGGGTCATGTTGTCCGGACGGTAAGCCGACCGCCAGAAGGCCATGATGTCGTCTCGTTTTCGCTCCAGGAGGTTTTCGTCGCGGCCGCCAATGGGATGCTGATAGGGGCTAACATCGAAGGACAGTTCGCAGCCCCAGCGCCAGGTCACGCCAAAGCCAAAGGGGATGTCGTCGTACATGTGG
>JADGEP010000060.1:0-4146 GCA_016744275.1 Candidatus Krumholzibacteriia bacterium
GTTCTGCACCAGCACTTCCTTGGGGCCTGGGTTGAAGACCATCCGGCCATCGGGTTTCTTGATGGCAATGACGATGATGTCGTAATTTTGCCGGATGCCCGAATCCATCAGGGCCACGCCATCAAGGTTCGAGCCCACCTTCAGCGAAACTTCCTCGAACATCAATTCCAGGCCGCCGCCCTGGGTCGCGATATCCACAAAATCATAAACCGCCGGACGCAGCAACGCCTGCACGATGCGCATGCCGCCAATCACATAGGGTGATATGACCCGATCGGCCCCGGCACGTTTGATTTTTTCGCTGGCGCTTTCGTCAGTGGCCCGGGCCAGGACGTACAGCTTGTCGTTCACTCCCCGGCACATTTCCCGGGCCGACAGGGTGATGTACAAATTATTCACATTGTTGGAAACCAACGCCACCAGGCTCTTGGCCCGCGTCACGCCCGCCTTTCCCAGCACAGCATCTTCGGTGGCGTCGCCTTCCACCACGTGGTAGCCACGGCCACTGAGCACTTCCACCTTTTCAGGATCGCCTTCAATGACGACAAAGGGCGCTTTTTCCTGATTCAACTCTTCGCACAGGATCTCTCCCATGCGCCCGTGACCGCAAATGATGTAGTGGCCAGACATGTGCTCGATTTCCTGCTGCATCCTGCGCCTCCCGACGTATCGTTCGATGGAACCCTCGACTATGACCCGCCCCAGGGAGCCCAAAGTGTATGTCAGCACCGTCAGGCCGCTGATAATCAAAAAGACCAGAAAAATCCGGTCAGACCCGTCCAGAACGCCCACTTCCCGGAATCCCACCGTGCTGACGGTGATCACGGTCATGTAGAGGGCGTCTACCAGGGTGTATTCGTCCACCAGGACAAACCATCCGGTGCCCACCACCAGGACCAGAAAGAGCAGTACGAGACCCCGGATGACGTTCCGGAAACTGATTTGTGAGTCGAACATGGCACCTCCGTAAATGCTCATCGCATCCTAAGGTCTTGCCACGGGAAGGAAAAGGGACAAAATTGACGGAACCTGAGTTATTATTACTGGGTATACAGCGGTCGGGTCCAACCACCAGTGGGGCCCGATCTGAATTCAGTTTTTCAAACCGCCCATGCCCCAGGCAAGCGCGTCCCCGTTTAGGAAGGTTGTTCATGCGACAGTTGATCGCCCGCACCGCACTGGCCCTCACCCTCGCCACCCTGTTGACGGCCCCGGCCCTGGCCCAGGTCATCGCGGTGACGCCCATGAGCCACGATTTTGGCGACATGAAGCAGCAGGAAACCAAAACGACCAAAGTCACGGTTACCAACGAAGGCGCTGGCCTGCTGCAAATCCAGAATGTGGACGCGGATTGCGGCTGCACCATCCCCACGCTGAGCAAGTACAGCCTGGCGCCCGGTGAGAGCACCGATATCGTCATCGAATTCAACAGCAAGAAATTTAATGGCAACGTCGTCAAGGTTATCCATATCGAGACCAACGACCCCCTGAACCCCACGGTCGATGTGATGGTCACCGCCACGGTGCATACGCCGTTGATCATCGCTCCGGCGACCCAACGCCTGGGCTTCTCCCAAAGCCTGCAGGGCGAGACCATGACCCAGCGCGCGACCCTGACCGCCACCGGCGATGGGGCGCTGGTCGTCACGGCCGAAAAAACCCGCAAGGATCTGTTCGACATCAAGGTCATCAACAACCTGGACGGCAACCCCAAAATGGCCGCGGTCGATGTCACGGTGCCAGCCACCATGGATCCCGGCCGCCATCGCGACAACGTGCGCATCGCCACCAACATCGCCGAATTCCCCACCTTCGACCTGGAGATGCAGGCCTGGGTGGTGCAAGAAATAACTGCCAGCCCGGCCCGCCTCACCTATCGCTTCAAGAAGTCTTTCCAACAGTCGGTGCGCGTGGCGCCGTTCCGCAAAGGGCTTGAGTTCAAAGTCCTCAGCGCCGAATGCGACCTGCCGGAATTCAAGATCGAAGTGATCGAGACGATCGCCAACGAAGAAACCAAGATCATGATCAAGGGCCAGCCCCTGAGCAAGACCGACGAGCGGGCCATCAAGGCCAACGGGCGCATGGCCGGCACCATCAGGGTGCACACCGATCTTGAGCACACCCCTGTGCTCGAAATTCCTGTCACCTATATGATCCGGATGTAGCATGCCCTCCAGCACGTCTTCCCGTTTCGGCTTGCAAATGCTCTGGTCGGTCTCCCTAAAGGAGGCCGGCCTCTTGCTGCTCATCTCTATCCTTGCGACCGCAGGCTGGTGGGCCAGCAATTCTGACCGCTTGCCCCTGCGGGCCGAGGCGGCAGTGTACGAACTGGAGTTGGAAGCTCCTCTTCTGACGGTGGCCGAGGCCCTCGAATTTTATGAAGAAGGCGTGCACCTCTTTGTCGACACGCGCTCGGAAACCGGCGGCGAGACCATTCCCGGTGCCTTGTTCATCCGCGAAGCGACCTTTGATGACGACCTGCTGGAAAACTTCGACTTCATGTTTCCCGAAGACGCCTTGATTCTCTTTGGCGGCGGTGACCTTTCGCGCACCTCGAATATTGCCGGACGCCTGAAAGCCCGCGGCTACGAAAACCTGCACATTTTGCAGGGCGGCCTTTCGGGGTGGCAACATGGCGGCGGCGACATTTCTCCCACCAATAACGGAGCGGAATCATGAGCGGCCTGCTGGTGCTTTTGTGCCGCGTGATTGTCGGCGGCGTCTTCATCTATGCCTCGTTGGACAAACTGGCCAACCCCCAGGCTTTTGCCGAAGTCATCCACCACTACCGGATCGTGCCCATGGCCTTGCTGCACCCCGCAGCACTGCTGCTGCCGATGGTTGAATTTGTGGTGGGCGCAGCTTTGGTGCTGGGTCTCTGGCGCCGCGGCTCGTCGTTGATCCTCGCAGTTTTGCTCCTGGCTTTCATGGTTGGAATCGGGTCGGCCCTGATGCGCAATCTGGACATTTCCTGCGGTTGCTTCAATACCGATGGCGGCCACGCCGTGGGCCTGTCGCTGCTTTGGCGCGATCTGGGACTGTTGCTGCTTTGCCTGCCGCCGCTGCTGATGCGCACCGGCGGACCGGGTTTGGCACGAACCCCGCACAAATAATTGTCACCCAAATAGGCCGAATTTCGTAACCTCCACGGCTGCAACATCTTGTTGTGATAATGACAATCACCGCCAATTTGACATCCCGGTTTCACTGACTACCTTTCAAACATCATCATGGCCGCGGTTGCGGCCCAACTGTCCGCTCTCAGGAGGATCTCAAATGCCGGCAATCGTCGATAAAGCTCTGTGCAACTCATGTGAAGAATGTGTGGAATCCTGCCCCACCGAAGTCATCTCCATGGTCGACGGCAAAGCCTTCGTGAATGCCGAAGAGTGCATCGACTGCGAAGCCTGTGTGGACGCCTGCCCTGAAGACGCCATCAGCATGGTTGACGAGTAAATCGCGCGACAAAACGCGCGTTGCTGAAAGGGACACCGAACACCGGTGTCCCTTTTTTTAGGTGGAATGAGTTGTAAAAATCGCGTTGTCAATCATATTGAGACGTGTTCAAGCTCATGGATCTCCCGGAACCGACAGGCGCCCATCATGCAGTTTCTGGCCTCGCTCCTTTTTTACATCGGCATCGGCGTCGCCACGCTGTTTCTGCCCATCCTGATGCTCATCGGATTGTTGATGCCTCACTTGCTCCGGCAACGCATGCTGGCCCGCTGGTCCGCCGGCATCATCACCATGTTGCGGATCCTGTGCCGAGTCGACTATCAGGTTTCCGGTGCCGAGAACCTGCCCACCAAACCCGTCGTCATCATGTGCAAACACCAGTCCACCTGGGAAACATTTGCCCTGCAGGCCATCTTCCCCGCCCAGACCTGGGTCCTGAAACGCGAACTGTTGCTGATCCCCATCTTTGGCTGGGCCCTGGCCGTCGCCCAGGCCATCGCCATCGATCGCGGCAGCCCCAAGCAGGCCCTCAATCAGGTCATCAACAAGGGCCGTGACCGCCTGGAGAAAGGGCTGTGTGTGGTCATTTTTCCTGAGGGCACCCGCATCCCCAGCGGCCAGGCCGGCAAATACAACGCCGGCGGCGCCATGCTCGCTGCCCGCACCGGTTTTCCCGTGGTGCCGGTGGCC
>JADGEP010000060.1:4156-13446 GCA_016744275.1 Candidatus Krumholzibacteriia bacterium
CCTCTTCTGGACCCCGGGCCGGTTCACGATCCAGCCCGGCACCGTCCAGGCCGTAATCGGACCAGAGCTTTCACCCACCGACCGCAAGGCCAGCGAAATCATGGGTGAAGTCGAACAGTGGATTGAAGGGGAAATGAAAAAGATCACCCCGGCAGGGTGATCTTGAATCAGGTATTTTTCCAGGCCACCAAGCCCCGGAAAAGCTAGATGTCTTCCAGAATCACCGCCGTGCCGTAGGCCAGCAATTCGGCTGCATGCTCCATCATTTCGCTGGTCGCAAAGCGCACGCCCACCACGGCATTGGCGCCGTTGGCTTCGGCCTGGGCCACCATGCGATCGAGGGCCTCTTCGCGACTTTCGGCGATCATCTTGGTGTAGTCCGAAATCTCGCCTCCGACCATGTTTTTCAATCCCGCCATGAAGTCGTGTCCGATATGCCGGGCCCGGATGGTATTGCCCCGCACCAGGCCTATCGTTTTAACAACACGTTTGCCCGCAACTTCATGGGTGGTGGTGCAGAGAAGATTTCCGTTCATACTCAACCCTTCTATCTGATGACGTCTTTATAGCGAGTGCGTCGGCGTTTGAAGATGCGTTCGCGCACCGTCGAGATGACCAAAACCAGGATACCGGCCGCCGCGGCAAAGATGCCCACTGAAACGAACACCGGCAAGTTTTCGGCGGCGATCCAGGCCGTCACCAACTGGGTGACGAACCAGGCGCCTATGGCCACCAGGCCAATGCTCAACAGGATCCAGCCCAGCGAACGCTCGGCGCGGTTGTAAACACTTGTCCAGAAAACTTCCCACTCTTCGGCCGGCGGCTCCTTGAGCCTCAGGCTGGCCGTCACCTGTGCCAGGCGGCGCAATTTTTTGATCTCGCCTTGGGCGTATCCGCTCTGGTCATCCGGCAGGGCCAGATGGGCCTCGAGGCGGGCAACGCCGGCGGCATCCAATTCGCCGTCGACATAAGCGCTGAGCAGGGGGGCTTCCTTGCGGGGGTCAAAGGGCCCATTCCCATTCACGACAATTCCTCCAGGTTGGCCACCTCACGCAGCTTGGTTCTCGCAGCGTGCAGGCGGGACATCACCGTGCCGATGGGAACAGCCAACGACTCGGCAATCTCGCGGTATTTCAGCCCTTCGAAATGATACAGATGAAACACGACGCGCATCTCTTCGGGCAGCTCCTGCAGCCCCTGCCAGATGCGATCGCGCAAATCGTCCGCCATGGTCGTGGCCAGGGGATCGGGCTGTCCGTCGGGTTTGGTCACCCATTCCAACGGGCAGTCGCCCTGGTGCCGTTTCTCATCGCGCTTCTGGTTGAGGGCCGTGTTGCGCACGATGCGATACAGCCAAGGGAAGAAAGGTTCTTCGATGCGAAACCGCCCCAGCGACCGGTGGATGCGGATGAACGCCTTTTGCATGGCGTCCATGGCATCGTCGTGGTTGCCAGTCAAACTCAGGGCAATGCCGTAAGCTCGCGAGCGGTAGCGCGTCATGAGATCCTCAAACCCTCCACTGTCGCCGCCCAGATGCCGTTCGATATCCCGGCGATCTTCACGGCGCTGTTCGGCGTATCGTTCCGCCATGGGATCAGAGGCATCGAGGCCCTCAGATCCCGTTGTTGCGGCACTTACCCCGGCAGGCAGAGGATTATTCCCGGGATTTCCGGGCAAGGCGGAAAAAAGACCGGCGAAGAACAATCAGGCATCTCCCGAATTGCCAACCCAGGGCACATCCGGCACGCCTGACGCGGCGTTAGCGGCCCGAGCAGCGGTGAAGAGAAAGTCGCTCAAACGGTTGAAATAGATGATGGCTCCGGCTGGCACATCAGCCTCACCGGCCAAGGCCACGGCCCGGCGCTCGACCCGTCGACAAATGGTGCGCGCCAAGTGCAGACTGGCGGCGCCTTCCTGCCCTCCCGGCAGAATAAACGTTTTCAGGGGAGCAAGGTTGCGGTCCATTTCATCGATGCGGTGTTCCAGTTCGACGGCGCCAAAATCCTGGGCCGACAAATCCTTGGCCTTCCAGCTGGCCGAATGGCCCGGATGAGCCAAAATCGAACCCAGATCGAACAACCGGCTCTGGATATCCTGCAGGTCCACCGGCAAGGTGCCAAAGCCTTCGACACCCCCGCGTTTGAGGATGGCCACGCAACTGCCGATCATGCTGTTGAGTTCGTCGATCTCGCCATAGAGTTCGACCCGGGGGGCGAACTTGGCGCTGCGGCTGCCATCACCCAGGTGGGTGTCGCCCCCATCGCCGGTGCGGGTGTAGATGCGGGCCATCAGCAGTCTCCTTCTATCTTTGCAACCAGGCTAATGCCCGGCTTTGGGATCAAACAACGCCTCGGCCGCCTCGTATATGGTCTCCGAGAGGGTCGGATGCGGATGAATCGTGTGCCGCAGGTCTTCCGACACACAGGCCATCTCCATGGCCAATACGCCTTCGGCAATCAGTTCGCCGGCCCCGGGCCCGGCCACGGCAATGCCCAGGACCCGATCGGTCTCCGGATCGGTGATGATCTTGGTGATGCCGTCATCGCGGCCCAAGGTCAGGGTGCGGCCCACCCCGCGCCAAGGCAGCTTCGCCGTTTTCACTTTTAGCTTCTGGGCCCGGGCCTCGGTCTCGGTGATGCCGCACCAGGCGATTTCCGGATCCGTGAAGACGACCGCAGGAATGGCCCGCGGGTCGTACTGGGCCTTGCGCCCGGCGGCCACCGCTGCGGCCACGTGGGCTTCAGCATAGGCCTTATGGGCCAACATGGGCTCGCCGGCGATGTCACCGATGGCAAAGATGTTGGTCTCGGGCGTACGGCGTTGGCCGTCCACCGGCACGAACCCCTGGGCGTCCAACTCAATGGTCGTATTTTCCAGGCCCAGGTTTTCGGTGTTGGGCTTGCGACCGATGGAGATCAGCACCCGATCAAATTTCTCTTCGGTGGTTCCCTTTTTATCTTCCAGGGTCACCGTCACGCCCGTCTTGGTTTCCTTCAGGCCCGCCACCTTGGTATTCATCTTGATGGCCGTGAATTTCTTGTCCAAGCGTCGCTTCAGCACCGAGACCAGGTCACGGTCCGCGCCGGGCAACAGGCCGCCGGTCATCTCGACCACAGACACCTTTGAGCCCATGGCCGCGTAAGCCGAGCCCAACTCCAGGCCAATGTAACCGCCACCGACAACCAGCAGAGACTTCGGCACATCCGGCAACTCCAGGGCGCCGGTCGAGTTGACGATGCGGTCGCTGGCTTCAATACCCGGCAACATGAACGGCCGTGATCCCGTGGCCAGGATGGCCTTCTCGAAGGTCATCTCGCCCTCGGCCCCATCGACGGTCGTCACCTGCAGGGTGGTATTGTTCTTGAAGCGCGCCATGCCGCGCACGTAGGTCAGCTTTTTGGCCTTCACCTTGGCGGCCAAACCGCCGGTGAGCTTGCCGATCACTTCGTCTTTCCACTCGCGCACGCGGTCCACATCGACCTTGGGCTTGGTGAATTTGACGCCGATATCGGCGGCCTCTTCGGCCTCGTTCAGCAACTTGGCCACATGTAGCAGCGACTTTGAGGGAATGCAACCACGGTGCAAACACACTCCGCCCGGATTGGCTTCCGGGTCGATGAGCGTCACTTCGAGGCCCAATTCAGCCGCTTTGAAGGCTGCGGCATAGCCGCCGGGCCCAGCGCCAATGATGACCAACTGTGCGGTCGCGGGAATGGTGTTCTCAGCCATGGTGCTATCCCTTCATCACAAGGTTGATGGGCTTCTCGATGGCCTGGCAAATCCAACGCAGGAAGCGCGCGCCGTCGGCCCCGTCAACGATCCGGTGGTCATAGGTCAGCGACAGCGGCATGCGCAGTCGCGGTTCAAAAGCGTCGCCCTGCCAGGTGGGTTCCATCTCGGCGCGCGAAACGCCCAGAATAGCCGCCTGGGGCGCATAGACAATGGGCGTAAAGGCCGTGCCACCGATGCCACCCAAGTTGCTGATCGTGAACGTGCCGCCTTCCATATCCGCAGGGCTGATGCGCCGCTCGCGGGTCTTGGTGGCCACTTCGTTCAATTCCACCGCCAGGCTTTCGATGCCCTTCTTGTCGGCATCGCGCAACACCGGCACCAACAGGCCACCGGGGGTATCGACCGCCACGCCGATGTGGTAGTGGTTCTTGATCACCACTTCGCTGCGCACCAGATCCAGGCTGCTGTTGATGTGGGGAAAGGCCTGCAGGGCCGCCGCGCACACCTTGACCAGAATTGCGGTCATCGTCAGCTTGCCCGCCGGGTCCACCTTGCCGTTGAATTCCTTGCGAAAGACCTCCAGCTCGGTGATGTCGGCCTTGTCGTATTGGGTGACCATGGGAATGGTCGACCAGGCGTAGCCCATGGCGTCGGCGGTGATGCGCCGCACCTTGGACATCGGCTCGTGGGTCACGGGCCCCCACTTGGTAAAATCGGGCAGTGGGCGCTGGGCGTGCAGGCCCGGAAATTCGCCCGTCACTGACGGTGTGGTGCTGCCGCCGGTGATGTTCTGCATGGCTGTGCGCACGAACAGCCGCACGTCATCTTCACTGATGCGTCCGGCCGGCCCTGAACCCTGGATTTGGTAAATGTCCGCGCCGAGGTCGCGGGCCAGGCGCCGCACCGAAGGCGCCGCCGGGGCCACCATGTCTCCCGAACGCACGGCCGTCAGGTCAATCTGGGTCGCCGGATGGCGGGTTGCCGGCACAGCGGTCGGTGTAGCGGGCACAGGCTCCGGTGTCGGCGCGGGTGCAGCCTCCACTGCTGCGCTGGGCGCTGGCGCCGTTTCGGGTTCAGCAACCGCTTCGGGCGCAGCAGCAGATTCGGGAGCCGGCGTTTCGGCCGCGCCGCCGGCTGTGCCCAACATGATCACCGCGCCAATGGCCACGGTGTCGCCTTCAGCCACCTTGATCTCGGTGATCTGGCCTTCAAATGGCGAAGGAATCGCCACCACGGCCTTGTCTGTTTCCATTTCCAACAGGGTCTGGTCGGCTTCGACTTTATCCCCGACCGAAACGTTGATCGAAATGATCGTGCCTTCTGTCACTCCATCAGAGACTTCGGGTACGAGAATTTCCGTTGCCATGATATTCCTTCCGGCCCCCGACAATCCGAGGGCATATGAGACAGGCTCGTGACCGCGGATCAGTCGACGTGCGGATTCAATTTCTTGCTGTTGATACCCAGGTCCTTGATGGCGTGGGCCACCAACTTGGTCGGCACCGTGCCCTCCTGCGCCAACTGATGCAACGCCGCCACCACAATGTAACGGGCGTCGACTTCAAAGAAATCGCGCAGTTCATCCCGGCCATCGCTGCGGCCGTAGCCGTCAGTGCCCAGGCAGTGCAGTTTCACGGGGAACCACTGAGCCACCGTGGCGGGCATGATCTTCATGTAATCCGAGGCCGCCACAAAGACACCCTCTTCCTTGGCCAACAGGCTCGACACATACGGCACGCGAGCCTTGCCCGTGGGATTCAGCAGATTGTGGCGTTCGCAATCGACCGCGTCGCGGTACAATTCCTTGTAGCTCGTCACGCTCCACACGTCGGCGGCCACACCGTAATCCTTCTCCAAAATGACCTGAGCCTTCAGCGCTTCGTTGAGGATCGCGCCCGAGCCCAGGAGGTGCGCCTTCGGCTTGCCCTTGGCCTTGGCGGCCTTGAAGCTGGTCGGCTGGAATTTGTACATGCCCTTGAGGATGCCCTCACGCACTCCTGCCCGTTTGGGCATCGCGGGCATCTTGTAGGTCTCGTTCATCACCGTCAGGTAGTAGATCCAGTTTTCGCCGTGGCAGTACATGCGGTTGATGCCATCGTGCACGATGACCGCCAACTCGTAGGCAAAGGCCGGATCGTAGGCCTTGACCGTGGTCGGGGCCATGGCCAGCACATGACTGTGGCCGTCCTGGTGCTGCAAACCTTCACCGGCCAGCGTCGTGCGCCCGGCCGTGGCGCCGATCAGGAAGCCGCGGGCCTGGCTGTCGCAAGCCTGCCAGATCGAATCGCCCACCCGCTGGAAACCGAACATGGAATAGAAGGTGTAGAACGGAATCATGTTCACGCCGTTGTTGGCGTAAGAACTGCCAGCGGCGATAAAACTCGCCATCGATCCGGCCTCGCTGAGGCCCTCTTCCAGGATCGCGCCGGTCTTGGTCTCGTTGTAGAACAGCAGGCTGCCTTTATCCACCGGATCGTACAGCTGTCCGGCATGGCTGTAGATGCCCGCCTGACGAAACAGGGCTTCCATGCCAAAGGTGCGGGCCTCGTCGGGCACAATCGGCACCACAAGCTTGCCGATTTCCGGATCCCGCAGCAGCTTCGACAGCAGGTGCACAAAGGCCATGGTGGTGCCCAGTTCACGGTCGCCCGAGCCTTCGAAATATTCGCGGACCAGTTCTTCAGTGTGGCAGGCCATCGGTTGGCTCGCATCGACCCTGGTGGGCATGAATCCGCCCAGGGCTTCACGCCGTTCACGCAGGTACTTCAGTTCGGGCGCATCCTCATCCGGCTTGTAGAACGGCGCGTCGCCAATGTCTTCGTCGCTGATGGGAATGTTGAATCGGGTGCGGAAGCTCTTCAATTCATCTTCGTTCAGCTTCTTCTGGCTGTGGGTGATGTTCTTGCCCTCGCCCGCTTCCCCAAGACCATATCCCTTGATGGTCTGGGCCAGGATCACCGTCGGCTCGCCCTTGTGCTCAACCGCCGCCTTGTACGCCGCATGCACCTTGGCCGGATCATGACCGCCACGGCGCAGCTTGTGCAATTGTTCATCGCTATAACCGGACACCAGCTCCAGCAACTCGGGATACTTGCCAAAGAAGTGCTCGCGGATGTAGGCGCCACTCGATACGCTGTACCGCTGCATCTCGCCGTCAAGGACCTCTTCCATGCGTTGCAACAACTTGCCGGAAGTGTCTTTCTCCAGCAGCACTTCCCAGTCGCTGCCCCAGATGACCTTGATCACATTCCAACCGGCGCCGCGGAAGGCGGCTTCCAATTCCTGAATGATCTTGCCGTTGCCTCGCACTGGACCATCGAGGCGCTGCAGGTTGCAGTTCACCACAAAGATCAGGTTGTCCAGGTTTTCGCGGCTCGCCAGGGTGATGGCGCCCAGGCTTTCGGGTTCGTCCATTTCGCCGTCGCCGAGCAACGCCCACACCTTGCGGCCACTGGCCTTGCGCAAGCCGCGGTCCACGAGGTAATGATTAAAACGCGCTTGATAGATGGCCGACAGGGCCGTCAGGCCCATGCTCACGGTAGGGTATTCCCAGAAATCCGGCATCAGGAAAGGATGGGGATAGGAACTGAGGCCGCCCTCGGGGCCCAGTTCGCGCCGGAAATTGGCCAGGTCTTTTTCTGTCAGCCGGCCTTCAAGAAAAGCCCGGGCGTACAAGCCCGGCGAGGCGTGGCCTTGAAAATAAACCTGATCGCCGAGCTGCTCGTCATTGCGGGCGCGCCAAAAATGATTGAATCCGATTTCCCACAACGTGGCTGCCGAAGCGAAGGTCGAAATGTGCCCGCCGATGCCCGGCAATTCCTTGTTCGCGCGCACCACCATGGCCATGGCATTCCAACGCACGAGCGACTTGTTGCGGCGTTCTAGCTCGCGGTTGCCCGGGTACAGGGGCTCCTGGTCGCGGGGAATGCTGTTGATGTACGGCGTATTGGCCGTGAAGGGAATGCTCACCCCTTGTTCCTGGGCGCGGGTCTGCAGCAGTCGCAGGATCTGGCGCACGCGGCCAGCACCCTGTTCGCGCAGAACATAATCCAGGGATTCGCGCCATTCGCTGTTTTCGATTTCGTGGAGCTGTTGGTGCTCCGGGCTGTTCTGAGGGTCTTTGGTCGCCATGGACTTGGGCTCCAAACAAGTTGAAGGAATCAGCGGTTTTGCCCGCACAAAGAACACCCAAAAGGGCGTTTTGACCAGCTTTTTTAGCAGGGTACTAAGTGAAGGTCAAAAAAAGGGCGTCGGCACACCTGGCGCCGACGCCCAAAAGCTTCAGCTTCGGTGGCATTGGGTTACCCTGCTATGGAACAACCCCTTTTCAGCCACTCGCTGGAAGGGCCCTGTCAACGCAGGGACACCACCTCCACTGAGCCGGATTTATCACTAGCCACTGGATCACCTCCTTACTCGGGCGTATCATCCGCGGCGAGACCCACCTCGCCCAGTTCCCAGGGCCGCCCAAGCCTCTGGGGGCTGTCGCGCTGAGGCGCGATCTGGACCTCAAAATCCTAGCACAGTCTGGCAGGGTTGCAAGAGGGGATTGGCAGACTTGAAACGATGATTTATGATCCGCCCATTCAACACCGCCATCTCTGATTCTCACCTCACACGAAAAATCGAGGCCAAGATGTCCATTTCAACAAAATTTCGGATGCTTTGCGGTGCAACAATACTGCTACTCGGCGCCGTAGCCTGCCAGGAAGATGCACCACCACCCATCGAGGGCGAAACCCCACTGACGATCGGCTCGGCCTTCCCCTTGGAATCCACCGTCTTTGACGAAGTCCGGACCATCACCGTATCGCTGCCGTACAAATACGATGAAAAAAAGAAAGACTTCCCCGTGCTCTACGTAGTGGACGGCGGCATCGAACAAGACTTTGTCCCCATGGCCGGCATGTCGGCCCTCGCGAGTCTTTCTGGCCAATTCCGCGAATTCATCCTCGTCGGCATCCAGACCAACAACCGGTACTACGAACTGACCGCCCCCTCCGAAGTGCCATTTGACCTGGAAAACATTCCCGTCAATGGCGGCGCCGACAAATTCCGCCAGCACCTGCAGGATGAAGTGAAGCCCTTCATCGAAGGCCGCTATCGCACTTCAGGCGAAGACGCCATCATTGGCGAAAGCCTGGCCGGTCTTTTTATTGCCGAAACCTTCCTGCGCGCGCCCGCCAGTTTTGACCATTACGTGGCCGTCAGCCCGTCGATGTGGTGGCTGGACATGACCCTCAGCCGCGAGGCGGCCGGGCTGCTCAACACCGCCGATTTTCCCGCTGACCGCTCCTTCTACTTCACCATCGCCAGCGAAGGCGGCACCATGCTTGAAGGGGTGGAACGATTGGCCGCCGCCCTGGAAGCCCACGCCCCTGAGAGCCTCAACTGGTGGTACGAACCCATGCCTGAAGAGCACCACCATACGATTTACAATCCGGCAACCTTGCAGGCGTTGCGGTTGATTTTTGCTCCGGAGGAATAGATCCCGTGCGGCTGTTTTCCATCACCGCAGTCTTGCTGATCAACATCTTCATCGCCGTGCGCTACACCAT
>JADGEP010000610.1 GCA_016744275.1 Candidatus Krumholzibacteriia bacterium
GCGCAGGACATAGGCCAGATCCACCTGGGCGGCAATGCGCACCATGTCATCCTTCGGCAGTTGCGCCGCATACGCTTCCAACACGGCGCGGAATTCCACTTCCGCCCGATCAAAATCTTTCAAATCGCGGTGAACCAGGGCCACCACCCGGAGGGCTTTGGCAATGCTCAGATCATTGGGCGGCAACAGTTCGCGGCGAATGGACAGGGCGTTTTCCGCCGGCCCGACCGCGCGCTCGAAGGCCAGTGACAAGCGGAGCAATTCGGCCAATTCAAGCTCTGCTTCCGCCGTTTCAAGGCTGCGGTCTCCGTACAACTCCGAGGTGTAGGTGACAACGTCCGCCAAGGCCGAGTCTGCCTGATCATACAATCCAAGATTGGTGGCCACCTCGCCCACGACCTGCAATAGCCGAACTTTTGTCCTGGTATCGCTCAGTTCTTCATCGATTCGCGGAAAAGAATCAGCCAACAAATCCCGGGCGGTTATTTCGCGCCCGGCGGCAGACGTGGGATCAGGCACCCGCAGCAGATTCACTAAATAATCGGACACTTCCTTGTGCCGCGCCGACTCGACCCGAGCCAGGTCGCGTTCGACCGTGATGCGCTGCACATGAAACAGGGAAAAACCAACACTGCAGACCACGACAGTGGCGAGCAAGGCCACCACCACCGGATTGCGCCTTACAAAACGCCGCCATTGATATCCAAGCGAGTCGGGCCTGGCCAGAACGCGATCGCCGGATAACCAGCTGATCAAATCTCCCCTAAATTCGTGAGCCGACTGGTAACGCCGCTCTGGTTCTTTGCGCAGCGCCATCTGCAGCACCAGGTCCAAGTCACCTCGCAGCTCCTTACTCAGCCGTGCCGGGGTCACCCCGCGGCTCGCCGAAATCTTTGCTACCTCTTGGCCAGCACCGTCCCGAGTGACGGCCCGGCTTGCGGCCAACGGATCCTCTTGGCAAACCCGCCGCACCATTTCCGGCATCGTATCGCCCTCAAGATCATGGGGGCAACTTCCGGTCAGCAGTTGGTACAGCAAAATGCCCAACTGGTAGACATCCGAAGCGGTGGTCACTTCTTCGTGCCGAAATTGCTCAGGACTGGCGTACTCCGGCGTCATGATGTGTTGCTGAGGCGCAGTCATGCCTGTGCCGCCGTCATCGCCGGTCATTCGCGCGATTCCGAAATCCAGCAAGTGCACCTTGCCGTCTTTGTCGACCCACACATTGCTCGGTTTCAAATCACGATGAATGACCAGATGCCGGTGGGCATGATCCACCGCTTCAACCACGTTCAAGAACAGACGCACGCGTTCCTGAATGGACAGTTGTTTCCCATCGCAGTATTGATCGATCCGCTGCCCCACCACCCGTGGCATCACAATGTAGGGACGCCCATCAGGCGTGACTCCCCCATCAAGCAATCGCACAATGGCCGGATGATTGAGGTTGGCCAGAATCTGTCGTTCCTGTAAA
>JADGEP010000611.1 GCA_016744275.1 Candidatus Krumholzibacteriia bacterium
GTCCTGCCACGTGCCGGGCATGGTCGGATCAGCGCCTACCAATTCCACTTGTTGCGGGAGAATCGAGCGCGCGTGGCTCGGATTGCGAGTCACGCACACCACTTCATCATTTCGATTCAGCAATTGGGGAACCAACATCCGGCCCACCAGTCCGGTGCTGCCGGTGATAAATATCCTCACAAATGATCCTTTCCCATACCACCGCTAGCGTTCGTACGAGAACCAGTCTATACCCCGTTTGAGGGGGTGTCTACCAGTCCCGCATTGCCTTCGGCGCCAATTTGCTTATTATTCCGGCAAACTTACGACCTGGGAGTAACCATGGAATACCAGAATTTTGACTGCGAAATCGCCGAGGGCTGCGCCACGATCAGCATGTCGGGCCCCGGATCCCCCCAACTGGCCGACCTGCACGATGAATTCGTGGATCTCTTTCTGCGCCTGCAGGAAGACCGGGCGGTGCGAGTGATCCTCTTCACCGATGGCGACCACGCCTTTGAATTGCACCACCTTCAGGATGAAGTCGCCGAAGCTCACGGTGAGGGAGGCGGCCTGGAGATTCTGGCCGCCCAGGAAGAAGTCTCGCGCAACCTGATCACCCTGCTGGGCGAGTCCACCAAACCCGTTGTGGCCGCTACCCGCGGTGATGTGCGTGACTTTGGCCTGGGATTCTATCTTGCCGCCGACATCCGGCTGGCTTCACCCAAGGCCGCCTTCACCTGCCAGAACATGACCACCGGCGTGATTGCAGGGTGGGGCCTGACTCACACCCTGCCCCAGCTGATCGGCCCCGGGCGCAGCCTGGACTTCATGTGGTCCCACCGCACCATCGGTGCCGAAGAAGGGGCCCGGATTGGCCTGATTGATCGTCTGATCGATGACGCGGCCTGGGAACAGGAACTCGACGCCTATATCCAGCAACTGGTGCAGTTGCCTCAACCAGCGGTTCGCTTGACCAAACTGGCCGTCGACCAGGCCAATACCATGGACTTCACCACCATGCTTTCGGTCGAATGGGAATCGCAGCAACAATGCTGGGACTCCCTCGAAACCGCTGAAGGGCTGGCCGCGTGGCGTGAAAGCCGCCCTCCCGTTTTGGCGGTAAGCATTGAAGCGGAAGACGAATAGGAATCAGTGATCAGGCCGCCGGGCCATTCGGCCATTCGGCCAAAGAAAGCAAAAAAAACGGCCGCCCCATAAGGGTGGCCGTTTTTCTTTGGGCGAGTGTATCGAGCGGTGAACCGGTTTTAACGGAACAGGCTTTTCACACTACCGAAGGAAGCATCCTCAACAGCAACGGGACCGCAGTCGCCATTGATGATGAACATGGGGTCATTCGTGTTACCGAAGGCAGGGTGCAGGCTGTAGGCAGCGCTGGCGCCATCGATGTACGCGGGCAGACCATTCTCAAGCAGGCTGAAATAGATTTCATCAGCATAGCCATAAGC
>JADGEP010000612.1 GCA_016744275.1 Candidatus Krumholzibacteriia bacterium
GTGCAAAGCAGATATCGCCCATGCTTTTCAGGAGGCAGTGGTTGATACCTTGTTTATTAAGTGTCGGCGGGCGCTGCAGCAGGAATCTTTATCTCGGCTGGTGATTGCTGGTGGCGTGAGTGCCAACAAGCGCCTGCGCGAGCGTTTGGAAAACGGCGCCCTGTCGCCCCGCAAAGCCACCGACATTGGCCGGCAAATTGCCCGCGGATTGGCCGCCGCCCACGACAAGGGCATCGTGCACCGCGACCTCAAGCCAGAGAACATTTTTCTGACCGGCGGCGGGCGCGTCAAAATCCTGGATTTTGGACTGGCCACCGCCACCGCTGGTGATGGGGAGATGGACAATTCCGACCTCGCCACAATGACCAACATCACCCTGCCCGGGACGGTCCTGGGCACGGTCAATTACATGTCACCGGAACAGGTGCGCGGCCAGTCCACGGACAATCGTTCTGACTTGTTTTCGTTTGGTTCGGTTCTCTACGAGATGATCGCCGGCGCCCGGCCTTTCCAGCAGGAAACGGCAGCCGAAACGATGACCGCCATCCTCAAGGAAGAGCCGGCTGAACTGGCAACTTTGGTCGTGGATGTTCCACCTGCCGTGATCGCCATCGTCCGGCGTTGCCTCGAAAAAGAGCCCAGCGAGCGCTTCCATTCGGCCCATGATCTGGCCTTCAGTCTCGAAGCTTTGTCGGGATCAGCAGTCACTACCGGGACGGCCGCTGCCCTGGCGGATGTGGCCGGCCCGCGGCGGCGCCCGCAGCCGGTGACCGTTGCGGCACTAGTGCTGTTGGGCATGCTTCTCGGTGCAGCGGCGACCTGGTTCTTGCGGCCAGCAGACGAGCCCCGCGAAGTGGCCAGCTATACCATTCTCAGTTCTCGGCGGGGAATCGTTTCCAACGCCCGCTTCACTGGCGCAGATGGGGCTGCGATTTACAGCGCCACGTGGGATGGGGAGCCGTTCCGACTGTTTCCGGTTTCGTCAGAGAATCTCACTTCAGATCCCCTGAATATCGGCGAGGCCCATCTGTTCAGCGTCTCGGCCGACGGCCAACTGGCCCTCTCTCTGAATCGTCGTTACATACTGGGTTTTGAAACCTTGGGCACCTTGGCAGTAGCCCAGGGCGGTGGAGCCGCACCCCGGGCCGTTCTTGAAGATGTCATGGCCGCCGATTGGGCGCCCGATGGCCGAACCATGGCCGTTGCCCACCAGGTCGACGGTGTCGTGCGGTTGGAATACCCCATTGGGACAGTACTTTACGAGTCGCCGGGTTGGATCGGGCGGGTGCGTGTGAGCCCCGATGGTGAGCAGGTTGTGATCATGGAAACAAACGAAGAAAGAATCGGTTTTGTTGTTGATAGCGTAGTGGGGAGCCGGCAGGCGGTGATTAAAAAGATGGGCAATGCATTTAAAAATGCCCCGGAT
>JADGEP010000613.1 GCA_016744275.1 Candidatus Krumholzibacteriia bacterium
CACCCGGAGTGCGGCCTGCCTGCTCATGCTCCTCGTCTTGGCGGGCACCGCGGCAGGGGCAGACGAAGACTCCACAATTGCCCGGCAATCCGAACAGGAATTCCGATTGGTTCCCGCCGGCACCATTCCCCTCAAACTGACCCATGGTTTTGTGCACGCGCCTTCGGTGCGTGTTTTTGTCGAAGGGCAGTTGTGGCAACCGGACCTGGATTACCGCTTGCGGGCGCGCAGCGGCCTGTTGATTCCCTTGCGCAACTGGGCGGAGGCCCAAAGCGATACCACCGCTGCCGCCAGGCGCGCTCTGGTTATGGTGAGCTATGATTTTTTGCCGGTTTCGTTGCCGCCGCGAAAAGATCTGCGTCCGGTGGCTGCGTCCCCCGATTTGAACCGGGACGGGTCTTCTCGGGGGCTGTTTGCGGCCAACGAGGCGGCCAGTGATTGGCGGGCTGGAAACCTGCAGGTCAGCGGCTCCAAGACGGTGCAGGTTTCATCGGGCAGCCGGCGGGAAATGACCGTCGACCAAAACCTGCGCCTGACAATCATGGGCCAGTTGACCCCGGACATCGCGGTGCGGGCCTTCCTCTCGGATGACAATTTGCCGGTCGTGCCCGAAGGCAATACCGAAGAATTGCGCGACATCGACAAGGTCTTGGTTGAGCTGACTGCTCCGGATTGGGCCGCCACGCTGGGTGATTTTGTGGCCCGACGGCAAGGCTCGACTTTTGGCAACTACCGGCGCAAGTTGCAGGGCTTTTCGCTGCGGGCGACGCCTGGCCCAGCTTTGGTTGAAGTGTTGGCCGGTTCACCCCGGGGCATTTACCGCACCTTGCAGATCCGGGGTCAGGAAGCCAATCAGGGGCCCTATTATTTGGGCGGCAGCGGCTCAGCGGGCAACCTCTTCATCGTGGCGGGCAGCGAACGGGTCACCTTGGATGGGCAGGCGCTCACCCGTGGTGCGGACCGGGACTACGTGGTCGATTATGTCACCGGGACCGTCACCTTCACCTACCGCCAACTGGTGACCGCCGAGTCGACCATCGTCGTGGAATTCGAAGAGGGCGAAGGGCCTTTTGGCCGCACCGTGGTTGGCGGTGGCGCGGGTGCGGAATTTGTCCTGCCGGGATTGCAACTGCCAGCACGTGTCAGCACGCGCATCATCCGGGAAAGGGATGATCCCAGTCGCTTGCGCACTGGAGAGTTGGGGGCCGACGACGAAGCCATTCTGCGCTTGGCCGGTGATGACCCGACCCTGGCGATGGCCGGTGGCGTGAACGTGACCGTGCCTGGCGAGGGCCAATACGATGAGCAGCTGGATGGCGGCAAAACCACCTACGTGTTTAACGATTTGGGCGGCGACTTTGACGTCGTGTTTTTCTATGTCGGGCCCGTTGTGGGCGACTACAACCTCGACCGC
>JADGEP010000614.1 GCA_016744275.1 Candidatus Krumholzibacteriia bacterium
TTGAAGTAGCGTGTTTCCCAATACATCGATTAACAGTCAATTTGCGTCAGTAATGGCCGAAAACACTTGCGAAGGATTGCTCATTCTTCTATATTCCGTCCGGCTGAACCGGGCTTGGGGCGACCCTATCCGGTTTTTCAGCCTGCACTCAAGTGCGGGTCGGCGCCAAGGGCTGGATATCCGGGACAATGTTGTTTCGGGATCCGGACCGTGTTTCCGCGAATATTCCCGAGGTTCCTTACCGAACGCTTGCAGGGGAATTAGCGGCCGACCTGCGGCCATCGTGACGCAAGTAGCGTGACGTATGTTAATCAGGAGGTTCTCGACGATGGCACTTACCAAGGAACAAAAAGACCAGGTAATCGACAAGTTCAAGAAGCACACCGGAGACTCGGGCTCGCCCGAGGTCCAGATCGCGTTGCTGACCGAACGGATCAACACCCTCAGTGCTCACTTCAAAATGCACAAGGCGGATCACCATTCCCGCCGTGGGCTGCTGAAGATGGTTGGCCAGCGCAAGCGCTTGCTGTCCTATCTGAAGCGCAAGGACCTTGACGGCTATCGCAGCCTGATCAAGGAACTGGGCATTCGCGGTTGATGATCGTTGCCCAACATTTGCTTGTCTGATACCGGTGATCGGCCGCGCTTTGCTCGCGGCCGTTCCCTGTATTATGCGGGCAAGGTGGGGAAACTGTCCGTCACCTGTTCTGTAAGCTGTAGGAAGAGAAAATGAAAGGGCACATGGTGTGCCTGAAGCAGTCAGCACCGTCCGCGGAATAGGCCGCCCGGTGCTCATTTGGAAGGAAAAAGAATGAGCAAGCAATCCGTCAGTATGGAAATGAACGGCACTACGTTCAGCCTCGAAACCGGCCGCATGGCCAAACAAGCGAACGGTTCGTGTATCGTGCGCATGGGTGATACCATGAGCCTCATGACCGTCACGGCCAGCCCCAAACCCGCCGACCGGGATTTTCTGCCGCTGTTCGTGGAGTATCGCAACAAGACCTACGCCGCGGGTAAAATCCCCGGTGGGTTCTTCAAGCGCGAAGCCCGTCCCAGCGAGCGCGAGACGCTCACTTGCCGGTTGATTGACCGGCCCCTGCGTCCGTTGTTCCCCGACGGCTTCCGCAACGAAATCCAGATCGTGGCCTTCGTCATTAGTGCCGACACCGATTTTCACGCTGACACCCTGAGCATCACCGGTGCCTCCATGGCCCTGGCGCTGTCCGACGTGCCGTTCCACGAGATTGTCTCGGGCGTGCGCGTGGCCGACGTGGAAGGCGAGTTCATCGCCAACCCCACCTTCGATCAACTCGAAGAGTCGACCATGGATCTGATCGTCGCCGGTACCGATGACGTCATCTGCATGATCGAGGGCGAATGCCTCGAAGTGCCGGAAG
>JADGEP010000615.1 GCA_016744275.1 Candidatus Krumholzibacteriia bacterium
GTGCATGAGGTTGCCCGCGGACTGGTGGGAACCACTTGCGCCATGGCTGTGTTGCCATCCGGCAGTGGCAATGATTTTGCAGCGGGTGTCGGTTGTTCCACCGTTGACCTGGGGCTGGCGGCCATCGCTGGTGGCCGGGACGTGGCGGTCGATGCTTGCGCTCTGGATGACATGGTCTTCGTCAACTCGTGCGGGCTCTTCGCCAGCGGGATCATCTCTGGAGTGGCTGCCGGGTATTGGCGATGGCTGGGCCGCACCCGATACACCCTGGCTTCAGTGGGCACGTTGTTCACTTACCGGGGACAGGACGTGCGCTGGACCCTGGAAAATGGCGGCGGTCAACCGGCCACGGCCTGGCAACAATCGGTGCTGCTGGCTGAGGTTTGCAATGGTCCGCTGACCGGTGGCGGTTTTCGTTTTGCACCCGACGCCTGCTTGACCGATGGCCGATTGGACGCGGCGCTGATCAAGCCCATGAATCCGTTGGCGGCGATGCGCTTGTTGCCCCGCGCTGCGGGAGGCGAGCGCTTGGAGCATCCGGCCATTTCGGTGCGCACGGGGCGGGAGATCCGTTTCGAATCGGCTGAACCGGTGGCCTACCATCTGGATGGCGAAGCGACGGTGATGGCCGCCGGCAGCCATACGATTCGCGTCATGGATGAAAAACTTCTGGTCCGAACGATGCAGGAATTATGAGCCATTTGAAAACACACCACCGCAACGAGACGGCATGGACTCTGGGAGTCTTATTGGCCACGCTTGTCCTGTTGGTGGGCCCGGCCCGAGGCCAGGACAATATGGTGCAGACTGCGGCCGATACTTTGCTGGCGGTCGCGGGTGAGGCTGTGGACGGGGACTTGGTGGAAGAGTCTCGGGCACAGGGCGAGAGCCTGGATCTGGCACAAATCGACCTCTGGGATACTGGCGTCAATCCCACTGCGGCGGTGGTCATGACCCCGCTGTTTCCCGGATGGGGGCAACTCTACGCCCGCAACAGTTGGCAGGCGGCCCTGGGGTTTGGTGTGGAAATGTATTATTGGACCAACATGCTGGTGCGGGATCGGCGGGCTGTGCGGGCCAATGATTTTGGCGAATCCCTGGAAGTCGGCGATCCGACCCGGGACCGCTACCGCGCCATTGCCGACGAAAACTGGGAACAGATGCGCGACTTCGCCTGGTGGAGTGGCGGCGTGCTGTTGATCATCGCCCTGGATGCCTACGTGGGCGCCCACCTTTTTGACTTCGACGAAGACCCCGTTCCGGTGCCGGACCGTTGGGACGACACCTTTGGCCGGGTCGGCGAAAGCATGCCGGGCGGTGCAGAGGGCCCCTCACTGGTGGTTTTTCAGTGGCGAAAGGCGTTCTGAGCCCTATCTTTTGGGCCAACGTCGGG
>JADGEP010000616.1 GCA_016744275.1 Candidatus Krumholzibacteriia bacterium
GCCGCGTTGATCGTATTGACACAGGAGTTGATCTCTCTGGTCACCGAGCTCTGTTTCAATGCCGCAGCAGCGATTTCAGCATTCAATTGATTCACGCTATTGACCCGCTGATCAATCAGGTCCAGGGCTTCGTACACACCCGCCGCTTTTTCCACCGTGCTTTCTGCCTGCGCCCGGCTCGATTCAATCACCTGAGCTGCGGTCTTGGTACGGTTCTGGAGATCGAAAATCATCTTTTCGATTTCTGCTGTGGAATCCTGGGTGCCGGTGGCCAAGGCCCGCACTTCGTCAGCCACGACAGAGAATCCCTTGCCCGCCTCCCCCGCCCGAGCGGCTTCTACGGATGCGTTGATCGCCAGCATTCCGGTCTGGGTGGTGATACCGTTGATGACTGAGACGATCCTGCTTATGCTCTCGGCATTGCTCTGCAACTCGACGATCATCTTGTTGGCACTGTTGACCTCGGTAGTCAGATCATCAATGGATTGCTTGGTCTCGCTGACAACCGTTTTGCCCTGCTCGACTTCCTGACGAGCCTCGTCGGTGCTTGACGCCGTCACCGTTGCGTTTTTAGCGACCTCATCAATGGAGCTGGAGATTTGGCAAATGGCCGTCGCCAATTGGGATATTTCCGCGCCTTGCCGATCGATACCCAGGTTATTCAGATCGAGGTTGGCATTGTTGTCCCGGATGACATCGCTCAGATTGCGCGAGCTGTTCCGCAACAACTCCAGCAAAGTAACCTGTTGGGATTCCAGGGCCTGCAACGCGACCTCAATTTGGGCCTGATCGGAAACCTCACCACTAAAAGCCAGGCAGCAGAGATCGCTCCGATGGGCCTTCCTCGCCCGGGCGACCGGTCGGCCCCATCTCTTCTTGTCGAATGCGGTGAGGATAAATACCCCAACCACGCCGGCAGCTCCGGCGGCGGCCATGGTCAGTGGCTCGAACGCCGCGGTGAAATGCACAGCCAGCAGTGGGGCGAATACCGCACCAAGGGTCACCAAGGACTGGCGCATCCCCTGGCCCAGCAACGGCCCGGTCTTGCTGCCGCGCCGCAGCCGAGCGTAGGTTTTTTCAGCCTGCGCCACCTGCCCTCGTTTGGGTATGGTGCGTACTGATTGGTATCCGACCAGCTGGCCCTCGCGGTAAACTGGCATGATGTAGGCATTCACCCAATAAAAGTCGCCGCTCTTGCTGCGGTTCTTGACCAGGCCCATCCATGGTTCGCCGCGGCCGACGGTTTTCCACAGATCCACAAAGACCTCAGAGGGCATGTCCGGATGGCGGAGATTGTTGTGCGGCTGGCCTATCAATTCTTCTTCGGTATAGCCGGAATGGTCCACACAAGCCTGATTACACGACGTGAGTCGCCCTCTGGTGT
>JADGEP010000617.1 GCA_016744275.1 Candidatus Krumholzibacteriia bacterium
CGACCAGGACTGTTCTCGTGGTGGGCAGCGGCGGACGCGAGCACGCGCTTGTCCGGCAATTGGCCCAATCTCCCCAGGAGCCGGTGATTTTCACTGGCCCCGGCAACCCCGGCACCGCCGAACACGGCACCAATGTGGATCTTGACCCGATGGACGCTGACCAAGTGGTGGCGTTTTGCCAGGAAAAGGCCGTGGATCTGGTCATCATTGGTCCGGAAGATCCCCTGATTGATGGCCTGGCTGACCAGCTGCACAAAGAGGGCATCGACACCTTTGGTCCCGGCGCCATGGGCGCCCGGCTGGAAGGCGACAAGGAGTTCGCCAAAGAAGTCCTGGCCAGCGCCGGTGTGCCCACGCCACATTTTCATGCCTTCAGCAGCAGCAGTGCCGCCCTTAAACATCTGGATAAGATTGACCTGCCCGTGGTGATCAAAGCCTGCGGCGCGGCCCAAGGCAAAGGCGTGGCTGTTTGTGCCAATCGCCAGGAAGCCGAAGACTTCATCGCCGAGTGCCTGGATGACCAACGCTTCGGCGGCGCGGGCCTGCGCATTCTGATTGAAGATTGCATTTTTGGGCCCGAATTGTCCGTGCTGATCGTCACCGACGGCCAGGACTATTGCCTTTTGGCGCCCAGTCGCGACCACAAACGCATCGGCGAAGGAGACACAGGGCCCAATACAGGTGGCATGGGGGCCTTTGCCCCGGTGGCCTTGCCCGATGAACTCTATGCAGAAATTGATACGCGGGTCGTCTTGCCCACTCTGGCCGAATTGCGGCGCCGCGATATCCCGTTCCGGGGTGTGCTCTATGCGGGGCTGATGCTCACCGAATCAGGGCCGCAGGTATTGGAATTCAACTGCCGCTTTGGCGATCCCGAAACCCAGGTCGTGCTGCCGTTATTGCGCGGCGACCTGTTGGAGCTGTGCACCAGCACGGCCAAGGGGCGTCTGGGCCAATACCTGCAGGGCTTCTCCGAGGGCGCCGAAGGCATGCCTGCTGATTGGGAAGGCGCCGGAGTCACGCGTTGGGATCGGCAGTGTGTGGTGGTGGTCGGCAGTGCTGACGGTTACCCGGGGCAGTACCTGAAAGGCAAGAGCATCGAGATGCCTGCCGCCGGAGCTGAAGATCGCTGGATCATCCACGCTGGCACCGCGCAATCGGATAAGGGGCTCGTCACCAGTGGTGGCCGGGTATTGGGCGCTGTCGGGATGGGAACGGATTTGAACACAGCCCGTGAAGCGGCTTATGGCCTGCTGGCGGACACCCACTTTGAAGGACTGACCTACCGGCGCGACATTGGCGCCCCAGGAGGCAAATAGCGTGGCGAAGAAGACAACCAAAAAGGCAGTGGCAAAAACGGCGCGGGTCGTGG
>JADGEP010000618.1 GCA_016744275.1 Candidatus Krumholzibacteriia bacterium
GGGAGTGCAGCGAGTGTCCGAACTCGTGATAGATGACATCGGCGAGCAGGGCGGTGTTCTCGCACCCACCGCCGCTGGTGAAGAAGTTGATGCTGTTGCCGTCGGAGAAGGCGTTGCAGTCGTCGTCGAATCCGTTGCACTGCTCGGTCGCATCGGGGTTCGCCGCCTCGTTGCCGTCATCGCAGTCCTCGACAGGTGAGACGACTCGGTCGCCACATAGGCCTCACCCGACAGCTCGGTCATGCTGGTGCTGAGTGTGCCGTAGGCGTCGGTCACATGGACCTCATAGATGCCCTGCAGGTAGCGGGCGTTCAGGCCCACACTGACTTGAGAGCCGGCGCCCTGCAAGACGACCATTCCGTAGGAGACGGCGGCCGAACCCACGGCCGAGCCCTCACCCCAGGTGTTGCTGAAGTCGACGGTCTCGCCCAGCTGGTTGCCGTTCAGGACTAGGTCGAAATAGTCCTTGTCCAGGTTGCCTTGGCCAGAACCCAAGCCCGAGAAGCTGAAGGCGAAATTGCCGGTCTGGAAGCCCAGGGCCGAAGCGCTTACGTCTGCGTCCAGTTTGAAGCCATCTTCGGGGATGTCGCTTAAAAGCTGCGACTTGTCGGCGCTGTCCAGGTACTGCCCGGTGATCTCATTGTACCGGTCGATACTGAAAGCGTTGTTGTGGATGTCGGCGGCAGCGGCGGCCAGTCCCACGGTCGTGCCTTCGCTGAAGGCCAGGTTGGCCGGATTGTAGATCACAGCTTCCAGGCCGCGACTGGCGGCGGTGCTGGCGCCGCCCATGCCCCAGGCGCGCACGACGCCCTGGGCATTGGCCGGGCTGGCCAGAACCAGAAATACCAGGCTGAGGCCCGCCGCCGCCAGGGCAAATGCCAGGCGAGGCAAGTCCCAGGCTCGGGCCTCCACCGATGGGGCAGAGCCGTCGTTCTTACGAGTGGTCATCAGGCATTCCTTCGCTGTTGCCTTGGCGGCAGTCCCAATTGCGATGCTGTGACTAGAGTTCATCATCGATCAGCACCTCCAACTCGACGATTCCCTGAAATTCCAGGTAGTCGGTGGACATGATCCGCACGGGTTGTCCGTTGGTTGTGGGCAAGATGGCCTGAATGCGCGTGAAGAGATCGGGCCGGCCCAATATCCGGGCTTCAGCTTCGGTCAAGGTGATCACTGGTGTGCTGATCACCGGAGCGGCCACCATGTGGGTCACCGGATCAACCGAGGCTGCGGCCACGGCGATGGGCCCGACGGTCAACAAGGGCCGGCTGTCAAAATCGTTGGTGTCCTGAGCTGCCACCACGAGCAGTTGCACGCCCATGGGCAGATGGTTGAGAATCTCGGTTCGCAGCACCGCGCCGCGGGCATGAG
>JADGEP010000619.1 GCA_016744275.1 Candidatus Krumholzibacteriia bacterium
CATTGACTTCAACCGGCGCGCCAAAGGCCATCAAGGACTGGCGCCTCACCTTCATGCGCAGGTCCGGATAATCCTTCAGCACACCCCGGATTTCTTCCAGGATGGCCGCTTCGGCCAAGGCCGTCGATTCGGTCAGTTTGACCTGGACCTCGGCCCGGTTTTCCTTGCGCCGTTGGGCCGAAGTATTGGCCTCTCGCGAGATGCCCACACCGCCGACGACCATTTCGATTCCGTCCAGCTTCGCCAGATCCGATTCGACGTCGCCGATGACCGCTTCTGTGCGCCCCAACGGCGTGCCCTCGGGCAATTCAAAAGCCAGGGTGAATTCGCCACGCGACAGCGGCGGCACCAATTCGGATCCCAAGCGGGGCCACAACAACACCGCACCGCCGGCAATCACCAAAGCCATGAAAACCACGGCCATCCGGTTGCGCAGGGCAATCGCCAGAACGCCGGCGTAACCACGGTGCAACAGAGGAAAAATCTTTTCGAAGAGCCAGGTGGCGGGCCACAAGAACCAAGTGACCAAATATTTCAAACCCACGGCGATGAGTTTTGCCAAGCGAATCAAAGCCATCACGATGCCCAGCACCAGAAAGAGTCCCGCTCCCTGGCTCCAGCGCATGACGCGGTTTCGGGCCGTGGCGAACTGGTACCACGATTGGAACCAACTCTTGGGACTGGTCTTGGCCCCACGCGCGCCCCGATTGCCGAAGGCAGCGGCCATGGGCGTAAAGGTCAGCGCGACGACCAACGAAACCGCCAACGAAAATGTCACGGTCAGGGCCTGATCCCGGAATATCTGCCCAGCCACACCAACGACCACAAATACGATCGGCACAAAAACAGCCAGAGTTGTCAGGGTCGAGGCCGTCACGGCGCCCGCCACTTCACCGGCGCCACGGGCCACCGCTTCTTCAACGTCCGCGTTGGCGTCCATTTCTTCACGCCGCCGGTGGATGGATTCCAGAACAACAATGGAGTTGTCCACCAACATGCCCACACCCAGAGCCAGGCCACCGAGGGACATGATGTTCAGGCTCACGCCCTTGGTCAGCATCAAGATGAATGTCGCGACGATGGAAATGGGAATAGCGATACCGATGATCAACGTGCTGCGGAAATCCCGCAGGAATATGAAGAGCACCGCCACGGCCAGGGCGCCTCCAAACAGGGCGTTGTTGCGCACTTCATTGATGGCCTGGGCAATGAAAGTCGACTGATCAAACAGCAACTCGACCTGCATGCCATCGGGCAGCTGTTTTTCTATTCCGCCGAGGTGGGCTTTCACCCGTTCAGCCATCTCGATGATGTTGGCGTCGCCCTCCTTGAAGACGGCAATTTCCACGCTTTCGCGCCCATCGATAT